>JAGRFM010000073.1 GCA_020446045.1 Nitrosomonas sp. | reverse complement strand
CAGGGCAATCGGGCTTAATTTTTTAATCTATTAAAACAACACGTTAGAACTGATCAAATTGCCTAGTTTTGACTGTCTCAAATTTTAGGCACCTCTAACCTGATGATTAATATGTGGATTAAAAAGTCAAGAGAATTTAAGCCCGATTGCCCTGCGTTTCGATCACCTGTGTTAGACGGCCAAGCGCGTCGTAACTATATTGGGTTGTCCCGCTGGCGTCCCTGATTTCGCATAAACGACCTATGGAATACCCGCAGCCCGATCCACTATCGTAAACCAACACCACATTCAATGAGGGATCGGACGGATAAACAATGTTGGTCAGACGGTTTAAGGCATCATATTTGTAGCGGGTAATCACGTCCCGTGCGTCTTTACGCCTCACGACATTGCCAGCCGCGTCAACTTTATTGACGGTTTTTCCGGTATCGGGACTGATTTCCCTGATCACGTCACCGAAGGCGTTATAGACATACCGTGTCGCATTGTCGCGCGGGTCTTTCACGCGGGTAAGCTGGTCAAGCTCATTGAAGGTTTGAGCGGTGCGCCTGTCCAGCGCATCAACGGTGCGGGTTTGCCGATCAAGCGCATCGTAAACAAATCTGGTTTTGTTTGCGTTACCGTCGATGATTTTTGTCAGATTGCCGTTGACGTTATAGGCGTAGCGTGTTTTATCACCGTTATCGTCAATGTCTCTGATCACACGCGATAATTCGTCAAAGACTTGCCTGTGTTTGTAGCGCACAACCCCGGCACTGTCTTTATAGACTTCCCGAATGCGGTTGCCTGCATTATCCAGCGTGTAGAGTATCTTGCTGTCGCTATTGATGATCCTGATCAAACGCCCGGCATCATCATAGGCATAGCGCAGGAATGTACCGTTAGGCGCAATGGTTTTAACCAGTTGCCCCTTATCGTCATAGACATGGCGTGTGACAGCCTTGATTGACGTGTTTGTCCCTTGGGCGACGCGCAGCAATCGACCCTGAGGATCGTAGACCATCCTTGTCCTGATACCGTTGCTGTCTTCGATGAGTGTGGGACGACCGGACGCATCGAATTGAAGCATTTCTGTTTCATGGCCGAGCGCATTGGTTATTTTGGTCAGATTATGCTCAGGATCATATTCAAAGTTTGTGATATCGGTTACATCGGTGCGCGGCCCGTCAATGCTTGCCAGACGGCCAAGAACGGCATTGCCAAAGCTATCGATGGTATTTGGATGATACGTATAGGTGGTCGTGCGGATTTCTCCGCTATTGGTGTCGGCAACGGATTCAGAAACCGTGCGGCCTTCGGCATCATATTGATAGGTTGTTATCTTGCCTGTTTCTGTAATCGTTTCCGGCAGGCGGTAGACTGAGTCGTACGTGTAGGTCGTGGAACGTTGCGCACCTGATCCCGCCGCTTCGGTCATTGACGTGACAAGCCCACGAGCATCGCGCTCATAGGTGGTTACATTGCCAATCCAGTCCGTTTTACTTTTGAGAAAGCCGCGCTCATCATAAATATTGGTTTTATTTGCTGCCGCACAATGGGCGGATTGATGACCTTCAACATTGACAACCTTGCGAACGCCAAGAATGGTTTCAAAATGATACGTTGTCTGTTTGCCAAGCGGGTTGGTGGTGGTAACGCTGTCGTCTGCGTTATAGGCAATGGTGTGGTTATTAACCCCGCCCGCATGTTCGGACGATATGGCACGCCCCTGATCGTCGTAACCATATGTCGCGTAACGCACACCGTTTTCATCAGTAATGCCGGTCAGTGCATTGATAAAATTCGTATCTTCATAGTGATATGTCCGGGTTTTGGTATCCGGCTTTGTAACAGTGGTGAGATTGTTGTTCAGGCCGTAGCCGTAGGAATACACGCCGTCCGGCGTTGACATGCTTATGATGGGTTTGTCGGAACCGTTATAACTGAAACCAAGTGAACGCCCACTTTCATCGCTCACGCTCGCCAGCCTGTTGAGCGCATCATAAGTCAGGTTCAGGGATTCACCGCCCCGGAATTCAACTCGGGTTAATCTGCCGTTTGTATTGTAATATTCCCGCGTATCGCTTGGTGTGGTGTATAAATAGCCGGCGGGAATAGACTCAAGCGTTGCAGTCAGATCATGATCATCTGCAATCGGCGACCAGTTTCCACTGCCGTCATCTTCAAAGGTATGAACCAAACCGGCTTCATTGGTGACAGTGGCTCTATTACCAGTGACGACAATAAAACGGTCGTAAATATGCCGCCAGCGTTGTCCGACACTATGCGCATACCAATCCGCGTCACTGCGATAGTACCGCTTGAATGACAAGACACCGTTTGCATAGTCGGTTTCCGTCTGATGTTTAAAGCCGAGCGAAAAATTAATCGGATTGCCGATCGATGCCTCACAGCCATTGGGTGTTTTTTGCGGCTTTGGGGCGAAGCATCCGGGAAAAACACCGGACTCGCTATGGCATTTAACACCCTCTGGCAAGTCCCAGCTAAAGCTGGCCTCAATTTGTCCATTTCTTATCGGTAAATCAAAATTTACCCCACCCAGAATTTGTGACTGAGTGCCCAGATTCCCTTCTGTGAATGTTTTTAAGCCGATCGTAAAGTAGTGATATCGACCGAACATTTTAATATGGCCGGTGTTGCAGACTTTACCTATTCCAGTGTGTGCAATAGTGCGCGCATTAACACCAGCATCAAAAAACATTCCTTCTATACGGTAGTCTTCGTAGTTTTCATTTTCACTTAAATAGCCGAAGTCACCATAGCTGAGAAAAGACTCGTTTCTTCCAATAACACCACCACCATCAATCTCAGACGTGAGTTCACTACAATATTCAAACGGTATCAGGGTTTCCTCTTGTGGCTCAGCGCTTGGCTTCTGAACCAATATCAGATCAACAACCTGAGCAAAATTTTTGCTATCGTAATGTGGATCATCAGGAATGAGATAAGCAGAGGCGTAAACTGAAAAATCACTGATTGAAGCAATTGCTTCTGTCTTGGCTTGGACATGGATTTCTGAAGGAGCGTAGTAAACGTCCAGCCAAGACTCAGAAAATGTTTTGCCGGTTTCAAATACTTTGCCCGACATCAGATTGCCTCCGGCTGGGTTTAATGCTGTCTTGTCAACCTGTGTCAGATAGTGATCACAATCTGTTATCGATGATTTGGAAAATGAATTAACAAAAGCGCCAAATTTATATGAATTCGGCCACCTGTAATCGACAAGCGCAACTTGATTGTCTCCACTTTGGATAACACATTCCGCCTGAACATTTTCTAAGGGCAGAAACAAAAAAACAGTCACCATGAGTGACCAGAAAAACTTATTATTTTTCATAGAAACTTTAAGTTTTGATTTGAATAGTCTGCAAGCAACTAAGCTTGTAGATGTTATTTTGCGGGATTTTATTGGGTTAAGTGTAATGTCTTTTCATAAAGCAATCCAGTCATCGTTTTTTCATAAAAGCAAATCTTGCCTTTCCATTCTTACAGAACGATTACTAAAACCTGAATTTTTCCAACCCGCCCGGCGTTGTGTGAGAGTTCGTCTACGGTGAGGCCCTTCATAACTTTTGGAGGACTTTATTATGGCGAAAACAACAACAAACGCGCATGTGGTGCGCGACCTGTTAAAAGCGCTACCGGATACGACGGAGTTTTTCCGCAAACTCGCAGTATTACCGGATCAGAAGAAAGCGGAACAGGAGGCGCGTAATTATTGCGAGACGTTGTACCGCGTCACCTATGGTGAAGAAATGAGCCGCCTCAAATCGGAGATTGCCGAAGCGGAGCAGCGCAGCAAGCAGCTTGTCAAAGCCATTGCCGCACAGGAACAACTGATTGCAAAAACCGACCGCATGATCCGCGTGCAGGACAAGCTCAAGCGGGAATTTCCGGACAAACAAGACCGTAACTTTCGCACATGGTTGGATATTTTGCTCGGTATCATCTGTCTGATCGCCGCCGTGTTTGTTCTTGGCATGGGTGCATCGAACGTGTTTTCCATCATCATGTCATCAGGCAATCCGGTCTTTCTGGACGAACCACGGCTGGCGTGGATGCTTTCAGGGCTGTTGCCGCTCGGTGCGTTTGCGCTGGAATTCTTTAAGCGGCATTTGCAATCGGATCGCAGCAAACGGATTTATACCATCACCATCTTTGCTTTATCGGCGATCTTACTACTGGTATGGGTGGTCTTGTTTGCGCTGGTATTCGGCTCGCCGGGCGATGACAGTCTTGATTTTGACAAACTTTTAAAACCTGCCGGTGAAGATCATCTGGGACAAGCCTTCACGATGGTGCAGCTTTTGGCTGAACTGATGGTGGGTGCGGCGTTATTCACATCGGGTGCTGATCTGTTTGCCAAACATTCACCGACACGTTTGGTGGAAAGCCCCGATTATACCGATGCCGTTGCATTGCTTAATCAAATGAAGAAAGACTATGCGCCAATTGCAGCAAATATTCACCACAAGAAAGCGCGTTCTGAGCTTTTGGAACACGCCAAGGGATTGTTTGTCAGTGAGCAAATGATCAATTATGCACGCATATGCGCCCGGCTTTGCGATTAAGCCATCCTAGAATGATCTCGCCTTCTTCAAAAGAAGGCGCTCTTTTTCATCATTTCAGGAGGTTTAAACATGAAAAATCTTATCATGATTGGCGTGTGTGCCGTGTTGCTCTGGAGCAGCGCGGCGCATACTAAAAATTACGTGATCGCGCTCTCGCCGATGCAGGGTGCTGAAGCGCTGCATCATCAAAGTACGGCGACATTACGGTTTTTGCTGGAACAGGTCAAACCCGGTGAATCGGCCCTGATCGTAGACGGCCTGCATCTTAAAACCATCGCGCAATTTGCGGTGAAGGATAACAAAGCCTACGATCATCCCAAGGCTAAAATGCAGCTCAATCAAAAGGCCATTCTCGCTTTGCGCCAGTTTGCAGGCAAGCCTGTAGAAGTGGCTGAGCATGGTGTAACCGGTGTCATGCAGGTGCCGCAATTGCTTCAATTTCTTGGTAACAATTACGGCCCGTTTGAGGATACCGATATCATCATTCTCGGCAGCCCGATTTATGTCGATGCACATAATCCTGACTGGGGCATGATCAATAACCAGTATCCGGGGGATGGTCACTTCAACGCACCGCCGCAAAGCTCGCCATTTTCCTTGCAAGGGCGCAAAGGTTTGCTGTCCAACACACGCATTCACTGGGCGTACCCGGATGAACGCTGGATCACCAGTGACGGCTACCGGGTGAATGTCACACGGGTCTGGACGTTGCTGATGGAAGGCTACGGTTCGCAACTGGCCACATTCACGGGCGATCAATCAACCGTATGGAGACGTGCGGCTACCGGTGCAAAAGCGCCGCCGCACAGCTATGAGCTGCATAGCACCACAAAGCTGGAAACCATCCAGCTCGTCGCGCAAGTCGAGGACACACAGCACGTATCCATCTATGAGCGCGATTTGTCCGATACGCCGCCACTGCCCCGCGTGATGCGTCAGGCGCATGACGTAGAAATCGGCATTAGCTGGAATTGTGAGGATTGCGATCTGGATTTGCATGTGCGTCCACATCACGGCGCGGAAGTGCTTTATTTCGGGCACCGTCAAACCCCAGTCGGTTATTACCACAAAGACTTTACCCGTTCCCCGCAAACCGATGGCGGCTATGAAACGGTGACATTAACCTCTGCTGTCGATCTGCGCGATATATTGATCGCTGTGAACTGGTACGGCGGCCAATCTGCCAATGGCGTGACCGGAGAAATTCGCCTCGCCATCAGCGATCAGACCTACGGCATGCCGTTCACATTTTCCGGCACCAAAGGAAACGGCGGTGGCGGTAAAAATAAAACGCTGGAAACAAACCGGGCCGCCAATAAAGCATGGCTGATCATCCAGCCGAAAGAGATCGTCGGCTTGTAACAATACATATTCCAAGCGCCCGATTCTTGATAAAGCCTGCCATATCATCACGGCAGGCTTTTTTATTGTCCGTTTATTTTTCCTCATTACTCTTATGGCACAACAACAACCCACATCCATACCGGCGCGCATCGTTTTTGCCGCGCTGTTTTATTACGTCGCTACGCTGATAGAACCGAACAGCGATGAAATGGCATTCCTGCAAGGATTGCTGTATGTGATTGCCGCTTTGAATGGCTGGAAAGTCGTGCGTGAACTGCCCAATCCCATCTATAACTGGTTCAAACGCCGCCGTGCACGACAAGCCAGTGACCGGCACGGGACAGCGCGATGGGCGGATAAAAAAGAAATTTCCGCTGGCGGCATGCATGAGGCAGACGGTTTGTTTCTTGGCGCATCCGCCTATGACGGCAAACCCATTTTCCAGCACGGCGAAGGTCACTGGATGGTCTATGCCCCGACGCGCAGCGGTAAATCCCGAAACCTTGTCATGCCCAATATTTTGCACCATCGCGGATCGATGCTGATTGCCGATATCAAAGGGGAGCTGTGGGATGTCACCGCAGCGCCCTGCAAGCGCATTCATAAAAACACACTCATACGCCTTGATCCGGCAGGACTGAAGAATGCTGATTACGGCATACCCGCCCGCTACAATCCGCTCAGCCGAATTATCGAGCCGTGGTTAAGTGGCATGCACAAAGATGTGATTGTCAAAACACGGATGATGGTCTTACAAATTCTGCCCGAACCGACGGGAGCCAGTGAGAACACGTTCTTTCGTAACGGTTCGCGTAAAGCCATGACCTTTGCTGTCGTGTATGTGGTCATCATCCATGAGCACGGTGCAACTTTAAGCAAAGTGGTTGCACTGATACAAGATAGCATGGCCATGCAAGAAGCCTTGCAGATTGCACAATGCTGGGATGTGTTGAGCGGTGACCTGGCACGCATGGCCAAGGATTTGTTGCGCACGCTGGAATCCAAAGATTCCCATCACTGGGAGTCCTTCTGTGAAGGGGCCGTGCAGGTGCTCGATATTTATTCGGACAGCGGACATCTGGCCGAGACCACCAGTGCGTGTGATTTTTACTTTCGTGATCTGAAGGAAAAAGACTGCAAGATATTTGAGATCGTCGATCCCACACGCATGCATGTTTTTGCGCCATGGCTGGGATTGCTGCATTGGTGCGCGCTTGATGAATTGCTCAGCGTCAAAAGCAACAAGGATGTGATTCTGATGCTCGATGAAGCATCAAACTTCAGAGTCAGCGGACTGGTTGAGAAACTCACTTTGCTCGCTGGTTATCACTGCCGCGCAATCGTGGTGCTGCAATCGTTTTCTGCATTCGAGAAAACCTATTCCAAACAGGATTTGGAAATTTTACTCGATCAATGCGAGTGCAAAATCTGGATGAAGGTGCAATCCTACAATGTAGCATCAATGCTTTCTAAGAGTCTCGGCAGTGCAACGCAAATCACTGAACATTACCATACTGGCCACGATTACCGTGATCTGGTGCGGGATAATCTGGGTGAAATACCGCGCTCATTGATGACCGCGGACGAGATTATGCGCACGCCCTATACCATCATTCAATTGCGCGGCAAATATCCGATATTGGCGGAGACAGTCGGCTATGACGCGGTCAAGCCATGGAACAAATGGGCGAAACCCAATACACTCTACGGCAACAAACCTTTTATCAGCAAAACCCGCATCAAACTGGATTATCCATCCCGTGCATGGTGGGCCACCTGTTTCGGATTGATAAAGCGCAAACCCATTGTTATATGGTATCGCCGCATCAAGCAAAAACGGGATTGGAGTATCCTGCCGTTTGCGCTGATCCATACCGTGCGCGCACTGTTGATGATCGCGCCGATACTGGCTTTATGGTGGATTATTGAATCCTACGGTAACCCGCATGTACTCTGGGAATATACCTATCGCGGCACACAGCACAGTCATGTCAAGGAAACATGCACCTATATCGGCTTTGACAGCCGCAAAACACGCTTCGGCCCGGATTGCCCGTTGATCCAATTGTTTAAAGACGATGCGCAATAATCACAGAGTAGCTCCAAAATTAGCGGAAACCAAGCATCGCAGTTTTGCGCGCGAACGGCTTGATCAGGATGTGAAAGACATTCACGCCACGATCAACCGTTTACGCATGGATGCCTACCGGGATTTTGAAGCCAATAAAACGCAGTATGTCGAAGCAGCGCGCAAAGATCACACCGAGTATCCCGAATTAGAGGTGTATGAGCGCTACAAACAAATCGACACCGATATCCTTGCGCGAAGAGAGAATCTTCTCCGGCAAGCCTATGAGAAACACGGCTTCAACTATGAAAAGGAAGCTTATGCCCTGAAGCAGAAATTTAATGTCAGCAGATAAGCAAAATCCCCTCAGTTTTAAGCTGCGGGGGCTTTGCGATTTTGATCTTAACGACCGAAATGGCGTTGGATATGTGGACGCTTAATCCGAAAGTACAGGTCGAGAAGACGTAGACGTTCGATCATACGTGTATCGCGGCATGGTTCACCATTACATTCCTCAAGGAGTGCGGATATCCAGCGCGGATCACCCATGACATCGTCAATATAGGGAACATCCCATGGAGTACCGTTTGGATTGAGAATTTCTCCATCAAAATCATATATGGTCGCTGCCAGCACATCTGGCCATGTACGCCTTGAAATACCCTCATTACGTAATGCGATCCAAAGCCTTCTGCGGTAATGTGGATTAAGTAACTGCGCATCAGACGCAACTTTGATCACCCGTCTTACCTGTAATTGCATAATGCCTCCTTTGGTAAAAAAAGATTTAAAAATCCAATAGTTCTAATTCGTATACTTTTAATAGAACTTTTTGCCGAAATTTTTTTAGCTTGCTGGCTCATGCCTGTATAACAATGACAATTTTCTATACAATTCTCTCTTTTCTTCTTTGCTAATTTGCTCAATGATTTGTTCGTTAAGCATTGGAAGGCTTGGTATAAAAGTGTGATATTCTTTTGCTCTGTGCACTTTTTTAATTCTGTTTAACAATTTTTCATCAAGGTGTCTCAGATCGGCTGTACTCATATAATCCCGATCAAGTGTTGGAGTACAAGCTCTAAGCCATTTTCCCCAGTTTTTCATTAAACATTCTTTTCCATCTGTACTTCCTGTGCGCGCTTTGAATTCTTCATAAGTTTCTATCCCAAGTGCTTTCATTTGTTCTCGGCTATTCGGCAAAGGCATGACAGGTTGATGTTTTGCTCTTTCTGCAAATTCATGCACCAATTCCAATAGCTCCATTTGTCTTTTTTCAGGAAGCTGACCAAAGATTTCTAAAAGTTTTTTTTCTTTTTCACTCAAAGATCATACTTTCTTTTCTTGAGCTATCCAGAATGGATCTATTACTTTACAACTCAATCCATAAAAAGGCAGAAAAAAATAAATTTTTCTTATTCAACTGTGTCAAAAATACAACTTAAGAACACTTCTAATGATTTATTACTATTTGTGACAGTTAGTTTTCTCCATAAAAATAGGATCTTACATCGAATTTAATGCGATATTTTTCAAAGGCAGAAATGTTAATTTTTAATCCATTTTTTGTACGTTTCTTTTAACTCCTCCACTGATTAACATCACTTTTTGACTAAACACCCTGATTCAAGGTATGTTGAAAGAGGTGAGATATTTTTGTTATCGCCGCCGTAATAAAGGATGGAACAGGTGTCTGACAAGCCGGAACATGTCGGAGTGGATAGCAAATCTGCGGTTGAACGCGACCGCATTGATTTAAACCATGAGATTGCCGGAGAACCGACGGGTCGTATTCCAAGATTCCTCACAGAAAACCATTATGCCCTGTACGGCGGAGACAGCGAAAAGAAGCAGTCCGAGCACCGGTATCGCACGATGCTGCAAATGCTTTTGGAAGACGACGCTCGGTATGCACGGTTGTATTACGAAGTTCAGGACACATTGAACAAAGCGCGCCGCGCCGCCGACCGCGCATTGGATGATATTACCCGGCAACTGGAAGAAGCCGAAAAAACATTACAACATATGTGCAACAATGCCGCCCGGCTAGACGATGGGACATTGGTGTTCCGCTCCACCGTTGACGGCCATGTCTATACCGAAGGCGGCAGGCAATTATCCGATGATGAAGCGCAGGACATTGAGTTTTCAGAAAACGCGCCGATCCGGGAAGACTACAATACACAGAAGAAAAAAGTCGAAACCCTGAAAGAACAAGAGGTAGAGGTCAAAACCTACAAGCGCGACGTAATCGACCGGGCGCAAGAACGGATACGCGAAGTAAACGATCCGCCGATACTGGAAGAATTGAATGATTTAAAAGAGCGTATCGAGCAAACCATGCCTGATACCGTAAAAGCGCGTTACGACACTTCTTCACCCGCTGCGCAGAGAAACATACGATCCGCATCAATTTATCAGAATATACAGGAAAATAAACCAGACTTTTCTGTTCCTGATATGAATGCAGCGTTTGACAAAGCGCATGACGACATTTCCAATAAAACTGGTGATGTGCCTGCCAGTCAGCCCGGCCTTGCGCTTTCTTTTTGAATCAATCGATATCTATTTAAAAACACCGCAGTCCCGCCGTAAAAGTGCTATGACAATACTGGTCGGCGCATGATCTGGATATAACTCAAAACTATTTTCAAGTTGTTTCTCTCTTTTTTCAGGTTCAGAGAAAAACCAATCCCAGACGCATTGGGTTGTTGTTTCATCGTTATCCAAAGAAACAATATGCCCCAATATCGTATAAACACCAGTGTACCACCAGTGCCGCTGTCCTTCTGAAAGCTTCATAAAATCACTGTTTTTCAGCGCATCCGCTTGCGCGGATGCTGAAAACAAAAATACAAGAGCGGTAAGAAATAGATGTGCACGTTTCATGACCTGCTCCTTCTATGCGCCATTAATCCAATCATCCCGATACCGAGCAAGGCGAGCACGGATGGTTCAGACACTGCCGCGGTGAGGAATGTACCTGATCCTGAAGCAAATGTAGCACCATTGAGATTTGTAAAATTGAACGCGCTGGTATTGATAAAATCAGAAAAAGAATCCAGTCCGCTTGCAACGGAACTTGTCTGTATCGAAATACCATATGTTTTGGATGGGTCGGCCAAAAATGTTTCTGTTTTATTCAGGTTGAAATCAAAAACCGAGCCGTCAGTGTTTCCAATAGCCTGATCAAAATCATTCAGGATTGGAGAACTATCAATAATACTTTGTGCGCCCACGAACAGATTAATGCCTAACGTTGACACGACAGGCGCATCGCTGAAAATATAAACATCAGTGGGATATGCCGGGTCTAAAACCGTTTGCGTTAACCATGTCGTCAGTCCGGTGATGTCATAGAGGGTGACAATCGTTGATGCCGTACTGGCTCCAAAAGGGTTTGTATTGGCAAGACTTCCGTCAAAACCCAATCCATAGGCAATAGGTATCGCAGCGGGCAGGATTGGCAGTGATGTATCCGGGGTAAATGTCAGCGTATCAAAGAGAGTAACCACTGATGAAGCCGCTCTGATATTCGGGTCATTGGTTGATGTAATGGCGGATGTGCCCGTTTCACCCGTGATCAGACTCGCACGCCCCTGAATGGCGCTATCAAACCCCGATGTCGTATCCAGCGCATGAGAAACGCTGCTGTCTGTCGTCGTAAAATTGTCAAGCAAAAACGCACTGCTAAATGTCGTTTCCGCTTGCCGGACATGGATTAAAGACTGTTCAGTAATCGGAACCGCCTCAACAGATGCAGCTAAACTGAGAAAAAGAACCCCGGCGCATAACACGCCGTTCACTGTTTTGTTCACGTTCGTACCTCGCAAATATGATGGATTGATAATTTTTTGGAGTCCGGATTTGAAAAAATCTGAGCGGCGTGCTACAGGGCAAAAAGGATCGTTTTTGTTACTATTTTCATAAGTTGATTTTGGGAAGGCGGGTTGTTCCTAATCAACTGTTTAAAAAGGAATTCAAGAACAGGATTTTGGGAAGCACGGCATCGGACAAAAACGATCCTTTTTGTCGAATCGAACGCGGCAGAAATACGGGACAATATCTGTGTCTTGGCAAGGGAAAGGAACGCTATGCAACGTCTGGGCTATATTCGCACATCTACCGGCAATCAGTTGATCGACCGGCAAGTCCTTGCGTTGCAGGAGGCATGCGATGAAATTTTTATCGAGGAAGGCACCTCCGCCGTAAAAAAACACCGTCCGGTATATGAGCACATGATTGCGCAGCTTCGGCCCGGCGATGTGCTGGTGGTGTCGTCTCTGGATCGGGCGTTTCGTTCCGTTTTGGATGCGTTGGGCGAGCTGGACAAGTTGCATCAGCGCCGTATTCAGTTCAAATCCCTCACGCAGGATTTTGATACCACCACGCCGGAGGGAAAATTGCTGTATGTGATTGCCGCAGCTCTGGCCGAATGGGAACGCCAGACCATCAGCCGCCGCACCAAGGAAGGGCTTAAAGCTGCACAGGAACGCGGCAAGCTATTGGGTCGCCCGGTCAAGCTGGAGGAAAGTGATGTGCGTAAAGCCATCGCCATCCTGAACGCCGATCCCGGACAAACCATCACAGAGCTGGCCGCTGAATTGCAAGTCTGCCCACGGACGCTGACCCGCGCAATGGAACGTGTTGACCTGAATTGATGACCCCGAAGCTTCCGGTCATGCCACCTGCAAAATCCACAGGCGGCCTTGCAGATGAAATATCCTGCACACCATCATGACCGTCACAAACTTAAGGGAAACATTTGCAGTTTCGGCATAGTGAAGGAAGCGGCAAGACAGCAAAATATAGTTTCGCTTTTGGTTTTGGTGGAAAAACCCCACTGCCGCACACCGCAAGCTGTGTTTTGTAATACAAAACGCTTGGCAAGGGAGACATTTCGACACTGCGTATCTGCACTCTCCCGTTGCATCCCTCTCGCCGATGGTGTGTTTACGGGAACTGTAATCCGTTCCAACCTTCACCACACCATCAAAACGTATCGCCGTTTTATCACTCGCCGGACTTGGAGATTGCCTCTCCACCAGCACCGACCCATGCACAATCGTCTGGCCGATTGACCACCAGTCAGGGGAGCGTTCCTGCTGCCCCTAACAACCCCATGACCAACCTTGTGCAGATTGGATACGCACCAAAGTGAATTCTGTCTCTTTGGAAACTTCGACCAGAATTTTCTTGTTCTGGACTGGTATATCATAAAATATAAACAAAAAACTTTCGGTGCATATTTCGTATATTTGATAAACATATATAATCAAACGTGAAAACTGATTAATATTGTTCTTCAAAATATAAGCGCTTCAAATTTACAAGGTAAATATGATGAAAAAATATTCTTTAATTGGCCCTTCTGATAGCGGACAAATTGAAGATTTATTAATTGACCTAGATGATAAAGAAAGCCGACAGCGGTTACAGGCATTAATAGCTGAATGGCTACGCATGGAAAATCTTGTCGTTTTAACGGCAGCAGGCTGTTCTGTAGAATGTGGCGGCAAGATTATGAGTGATCTTGAAAAAACAGTTTTATGCGCTGTAAATGAAATTCCTCATGCAATAGATGATACACACGCGACTTTGTCAGAAGGAGGCAAGGCAATTATTGCAGAGCGCTTAAAGGATAATGATGACGAAATAGAAAAGCTTTTTTCGGGTGAACCAAAAAGTGAATGGGCTAAAACAGGATTTGAAGAATGGCTTTCTTATCTAGTTAATGCCGTTCATCTGGGAACCGAGCCAAAATCACCTATTGCTTCCCTGATATGGAAAAATGGAGACGTTGATTTAGAAACTGTAGACCGCTTGCTCGGATATACAGCAAAGGCGATTTATGCGGAATGTGCACTTGAACTTCCTGATAGAACCACATCAGATAAAGGTGAACAGGATATAGCACCACATCTTTCTTTTCTGTCAAAACTTGTAACACGAGATAGCAACCTTGGACGCACTCATCTTTTTACTCTGAATTACGATACACTTTTTGAACAAGCTTTAGAGTTACTAGGCATCCAATACTTTGACGGATTCACAGGGCGAGCAAATGCACGTTTTGACCCGTCGGTATACGGCCTTGATGTATATTATCCGGGCGAAATAGCAGAAGGCCGGGTAAGGCGATTTGACAAATTTCTGCATTTCTACAAATTACACGGTTCTATTCACTGGCGCATAGTTAATGATGAAATTATAGCGCGGCGTGAAGATATTTCTGGATATGCCACATACCGATCTATGTCCGAACAAGACAAGGCAGCAGAATTGGTGAAAGCTGAGTTTGCACATAGCCATAAAGAATTTGGTATTTTGCCGACGTCTAATAAATTCATACAAACGTTGGACATGCCGTATGCACATTTATTCAGGCTATTTAATGTTCGGCTTAGTGCCCCTCAAACTTTTTTGCTAGTACTGGGCTATGGTTTTGGGGATGATCACGTTACGCGCATCATAGAAACTGCTCTAATGAATCCTGCACTGATAATGCTTGTGGTTGAACCAAATCCTGAAAGTCCAACAATTAAACGCATTAGGGAATATAAAGAGCTTGGTAAGCGGGCATTTGTACTCACACCAACTAAGGAAGCGTTTGAAGCAGAACCGTTTAAATATGCAACTTTTGACGATTTTGCAAAATCGGTAATGCCTGATGTTCAATGGTTGGATGATTTTCTCCGCTTACGCAGGTTTGAAAAACAGCTTCAAAAGAATTCAGCAAGCATTGAACAAGCCGAGGGAAAATAGTGGAAAACCCTCGAATAATTGGCCACGTTGTCTCAGTAAATGGCTTCCGTGTAAAAGTAGAACTTTTGACAGAGGCACGTTCGCCGTCAAGAGCAACGCTAGATGGTGTACAGACTGCTGTAGCCATTAACTCATACCTGACATTTTCTATTGGCTCAGGGCTTTCTGTTATTGGTGTTATCACTGACCTTGAGGCGAGAGAAAGCTACGATCCTGCTTCAGGTGATGAGCTATCCCTTGACTTTATTAAAGCCAGACGTATAGCCAGTGTTCAACTTTTAGGCACCATCGAAAGAGAAGTGAATCAGTGGCAATTCAATCCGGGTATAACTATTCTACCGACCTTGGATACTCCGGCTGAAATAGGTTCTCCTAAAACGCTAGCCGCAGTTTTTGAAAATCCACCTAAAAGAAATAAGCCCGATGGCTACGAAGGAAACGATTTTGATTTTGATCTTGTTCTAGGTTATCCCACTGGTCAAAAAAGCAATCGTGTTAAAGCATCATATAACGATCTCTTTTCTAGGCCACTGGCGATTGTAGGAAATACGGGGTCAGGGAAATCATACAGTGTTGCCAGTCTAATTAAAAAGGCTATGCAGGAATTAGGGGATGATGAAACTAATGCACCACATATCTTTATTCTTGATATTAACGGAGAATATGCTAGAGCATTTCTTCCAGAAAAAGCTGCGCAATATACCAGACAACCAGACCATGTTTATCTTAATGGTGAAGAGTTTGGAATACCTCTGTGGTTTTTTAACGCACAAGAAATTTGTGCTTGGCTGAGCGCATCTGAACAGACACAAGAGCCAGTATTAAAAGATTGGTGGGCTATAGTTAAATCAAAACAGAATCCTGCACATAAAGCGTCAGGCGACAATACCTTGAGACATGCACTGACAAAAATAGAAACCCTTATTGAGTGTTTGGATAGTGATAAACCTGTCAAAAAAACTGCCTGTACCTTATTCAGTATAGCTAAAAGCTACTGGGATGAACGTAAAATAGATGACGTTGCTGACTTGGAACAAGCCCTACAACCACATATGGGACAGGCTACGGCACAAGGCAGAAATATTGACTGGGATCGCCCGGATAACGAACGTGCAATTAGAGAGGCAGCTCAAAAAGTTCAGACCGGTTTAAAAAATGAATTATCAAAAGATATTGCAGCTTTAGAGGAATCGGCTAATACGGCTGATACACCATTGTTCATTTCCCGTATAGATTTAATGGACCCAACACTAGTCGATAGAGCCGTATCACAGGAAGATGTGGGGCGAATTGAATCGCATCTTACTACTCTAAAGCTTCGTCTTAAAACTCGTTTGGACGATAAACGCTGGAAATCACTTTTTAACTACGAGAAGGAAGATACTAAGTTTACTAATCTTGAAGACTGGCTACAGCGTTATGGTTTCTCAAAAAATGAATCTCCTAGGGTGTCCATTGTTGATCTCTCGATGTTAGCACATGACACACTTCCTTATGTTTGCTGCATTATCGGACGGATTTTATTGGAAACGAGGGAAAGGCTTCCTGCGAGTGAACGCTACAAACACCCTTGGGGAATAGTTTTGGAAGAAGCCCATAATTACGCACGACCACCACGCCAAAATGAGGATCGAGGACAAGCACTATCGAGAATGGTCTTTGAAAGAATAGCAAAAGAGGGACGAAAATTTGGATTATCACTTATCGTGGCAAGTCAAA
The DNA here is from genome assembly GCA_020446045.1 of Nitrosomonas sp. GTDB lineage: Bacteria > Pseudomonadota > Gammaproteobacteria > Burkholderiales > Nitrosomonadaceae > Nitrosomonas. The sequence continues at coordinate 23,683 of JAGRFM010000073.1, read as the reverse complement.
GGCCAAGTGAGATAAGCCCTACCATTATTAGCCAGTGCGCTAATTTTGTAAGCCACCGTCTTCAAAATCCGGATGATATTGACCACTTTCGCCGCATAATACCCATGCAAGCAAGAAGGCTTCTTGACCAAGTCACTGTTTTAGCATCAGGGGAAGCTATTGTTTTTGGCAGCGCATTTCACATACCAACTCGCGTTCAAATTGATGTTCCTCAGCCTTCACCTTGGAGTCAAACAGCCGCCCCCTATCACCAGTGGAAAACTAATAATGAAGCTTTTCCTTTAAAAGCAATCATGGCAAATTGGAAGCTTCAGGCTAGTGACAAGAGACCTGCGTCAGATGACACATCTCAAATCTTCGATGATCTTGAAGATGATATGCCATTTTAAATAATAACTTAGAGTCACGCCCGCGACACATTTCATGAAAAACAAATAAGGCCGTGTTAGCGAAGCAAGCCACTGCGAGCCGCACAACCCTTATCGATTTTTCAATCCGTTTGAACACCCTCTGTGTATCCTGTCAGCATATGCTGGACAAATAACCTGATTACCTGAGAGACGGTTTTGGTTCACCGTTACTACTAATGAAAGAGGCGCAATGATGAAAAGTCTGGCCGATTGAATATCATCGTTAATTGGCTACTGTATCATTTCCAAGAGCTTAGTTAACCCTTCACCCAAACTCTTTACATTTTTTGCTGTGGAAATGGTTTTGTTTAACCCATCTAGGAATGAAAAATATTTTTTCCATATGTGGGTAGAGTTTTCACCTGATTTTTTCTTGATTTCATCTTTATGCAGTAAAATCGACCCAAGATTAAGCTCAATTTCTGTTTCAATTCCATCAATTCCATTAATACGATAAGCAATTAATGTTTGACGCAGCCGTTCTAGGTTTCTTATCAATAATTGTTTGAGGGATACCTCCAATTCCGAGGCTAGAATTTGTTCTACCAAATCAGATAACGAATCCTTAATTTTATCCAATTCGTCATTTGTTATTTTTGTGTAGTTGGTTGAGCGATTTAATCTATCAGAACAAAATTGTAGTCCGTACAACGTTGATTCGTCTATTTGATCACGCCATGCTTTCCATTGAGCATCAAGATTTACTTGCGAAAATATAACTTCAAGCCTTGAAAATGGTTTCAGGTACAATTCATGCTCTATATCATTGAGTTCTTCAATATTTCTTTTTGATAAATGCATGAGCCGAATTAAATCGGCCAGCATCTTCAAAAGAGTGCTGGTGTCTTGTTCTTCAACTTCGAAAATTTCCGACCAAACTTTTCTAGCAGTAGAATTTTCTGATTTACGTTTGGCTTCTTGAAGAATATCAAAAAGGCGTCCCGCTGGTTCTGTTTTAATTTCCAATATTATTATAATTCAACAGGTTTAAATTTTGTTTTGGTATTTTATTTGTCAATTATATCTCTGTTTTCTGTAAATAAAAACTCGATACCGCACTCGTAAACTTGTTGTGAAAGCCTCTAATGGGCTTTGCCCCTCGCGCCCGCAAGGGTAAAGGCTTTTGCCCAGATTTAAAAACTTTTCCCCTGTCCTGATCGGTCATTCCTCGCGCAGCAAAACTTTTCAAATCTGCCCTTGCAGTTGCTACCCCCACGCTTCGCCAGCGGTGCAGGGTTGCATGCGCAACCCATTTACAATGCAGGAGGTAAGCAAAATGACTGTTTTCTATGCACAACCCTATGATATTTCAGCTTGTGGTTTTTACTTTTCGGACATGGACGAGTATGACACAAAATATTCCAAATGCCGTAACAGCTTCGGCGGGCAGGTCGAGGAATTTGAAATTCAATTTATTGATGGTGAATCCATTGACGCACAATTGTTTGGAGCACTCGATATCCATCAGGGAAATATTTCCTATTTCATTGATGCGATTGATGAATGGGAAGAATACGAAAAACAAGCATTGATTATTGCCGTTGGTGAATGCGGCTATGATTTCGATATCACAGATAACGATTTAAGCGTCATTGAGAATGTCGATATTTATTATGTCGATAGCTTGCGCGATTTGGCTGAATCGTTCGTTTATGAAGGATTATATGGTGAAATTCCAGATACCTTGCAATTCTATATTGATTACGATGCTATCGCCCGTGATTTGTCTGTAGATTTCAGTGAAATTGTCATCGACAACACTCGTATAGTTTATGCGTGTTCGTAAAAGGATTCATTAAAAATTTAGGCACTGCCAGCTTAAAGCTGGCAGTATTTTTTGAGAGGTAAAAAATCGCGCCGCCGAAACCTTTCGGCTTTCGGCGGATACTGGTTAGAAATTGTTGTTCCAGTTTTGTGATTTGTGTTGTTCATAGACAATCATTTATGTTTGCAACGACGCGGCAGAACGAAAACCGGACAACAATTTTTTGCTGAGCGTATTGAACCAAAATTTTTCCCGTTCATGAATTTGTTCATGACAGTGATGATGAACCGGAAAAATTTTCTTAATGCATCCCGCATAATATGCGGGATTATTGGTTTTGCATTGCCTGCAATCCGGCACGAATGGAAATTCTCTCTTATGAGCCGGTCTGTATATATCGCTTGAACCTTCCGGCAGGATATTGCCGGTACACAGCCGAACATAACAATGATGGTGTTTGTCGATTTTGGATAAAACGACAGTATGGTCATGATTAAAACGTCGATTGCAAGCCAGACAGGTTTTGCCGCGCCGGATCACATCGTCATGAAACACTCTGTTCCTGAGAGCGCCTTCAGCGAATAGTCGCCATTGCGTTTCATGATCTTTGAAAATAGGCAGCACATGACGCTTGCGGATTTTTGGGATCAGGAAAAACGGAATAGTTTTTCCCCGTTTTGATGTTTTTTTCATACTACGGTCTTTCTCTTGATGTTGAATGGCACGCCGAAACCAAGCGGTTACCGGCGGTGGATCAAATAATGAGATGTCAAGCAGGAGGTGATGCGTTATGATTGACAATAATTGACATTTATTGCTATCGTATAGAGTACAGAAATTTTTGGAGATTTTGCGTTATGACTCTGCATGTATCCCTACCGAAGGAACTGGAAAATCTCGTTCATAGTCAGGTTGAATCCGGCATGTACGGCAGTGCCAGCGAAGTTGTTCGTCAGGCGTTACGGGACTTTTTTAGTCAGGATCGCGACCTGTCTTTTTTGCGTCAGGAGGTTGAAGACATTCAGAAACGGCTTAACTCCGGCAAAGAAAAACTTATTAACGGTGAGGCGTTTTTCTCTGAAATGGAGGAAAAATACGGTCAGGATGAATGACCGAATACCGTTATCAGCTCTCAGAAACAGCCGCGAAAAAACTGGAACATGAAATTGCATATTCCCGCAAGAAATGGGGTGCGAAACATGCGGCACAATACCGCCGCGAACTTTTGATGGTGGTGCGTAAAATCAGTCAGTCACCGACACTTTTTGCCGAAAGACCGGAAATAGGGCCGGGTATTCGCTGTGTGCGGTTCAAGGGCAACTATATTGTCTATCAGCTGAATGAGAACGAGGATGGAATTATTGTTCTGAATTTCCCCAGCGTGAACCAATCCAGCAAAATTTAAAAGGCTCCAGATCATCATCTGTAGGGTGATCGCACGGTTTCCGGTGGTGGATCGGGTGATGAAATATCGAATGGGAAGAACGGTGTTACGTTTGCTTTTTATTGTCGCGCAAGGCTTGCAGCACGATTTCACGTTCTTCCAGCAAATACAGTCCGGCGCGGATTGCTTCGTTTTTGGAACCGTAACGTCCGGCTTTAATCTGGCATTCCAGAAAATCTTCAAAATGTTTACCCAGTGTGACACCAGTACTTTTTCGTTTGGCCCAAAAAAAGAATCCAGCAATCACCCACCAGTAATGGGTGATGATACTAACGGAGGCATAAAGCAGCCTATAATCGAAGTCCCATATCGTGTGTTTGTCTGTGAACATGGTCTTCAGACTGTACGTGTCGTAAAGCCTGTTCACCCACGTCATGATAATGGCGGATTTCTTTGCGCAGAACCAGCATGTCCTGATGGTATTGCCCGCGCACTTCCGTAACACGTTCCTGCAAACGCTGGCGTTCCTGTAACTGGCGGTTGATAAGAGCCTGTCTTTCATCGCGGTCGCGTATGTCATTGTCCTGAACCTCTTGCTGGTTTTGCTGTTTGATCGCTCGGTACTTTCCGGTGAAACGGTGCCAGATGCCTGATAAGCCGCGCGGCAAACGGGCGATCCGTTGCTGTTCTTCCTGTTGCCAACGTTCTTGCTGTTGTTGCCCCAAAGCATCACGCTGATTTCGGTGTTGGGTTTTCGTGGTCTGGATTGTACGTTTAAGCGGCGCGTAATCCTGTGTACGTTGCTGATGCAAGGTATCAATGTGCCGTTTGAGCACATCGTTCATGGATTGGCTGATTTCGGCCTTCACTTGTTGCACATCCGGCAAGGGTTCCGGCTGGTCTAACCGTTGTTTCAGCTCTTTCGGTTTCACGCCCGCCCAACGGCTCAGCGAATAAACTTCGCCCTTGTAATCCATGGCAACGAAGCCGCGCCGATCACCTCGCGCCAACCAGAAACCGTGATCTTTCAGTGCAGCCTGAAAGGATTGTTGATTATCCGATTGTTCCCAGACTTGCCGGAACAATTGCTTGAGTATGCGCGGATCGTCCTGCGTGCGTTTGGCTTGCTGCCACTCGGCGCGGGTGAAGTTCAGCGGATTGCGGTATTGCTTGTCGATAAAACCTTGCGGCAGGCTCCAGCCATGTTCCAGATAAAGCTGTTTGGAAATGTCATTCAGTTTTAATTTGTAATGCGGCAGGTTGATCGCCTTCATTTCATCGGCATCGATACGGCTCCAAACCGCATGCGCATGGCGGCGGCCTTCTTTTTCATGAAAGACGATGACGCGCGGTTGACCGCTCAAGCCGGTGCGTTCTTCAATTTGTGCAATGGCTTTTTCAAAATATTCCGGTGGTGCGATAACATCTTGCGGCGGATTGAGCGATACCGAAAACATGAACTGTCTGCATTTGGTGCCGCGTGATACCGCATGGACTTCGTCGAATGCGTCCATGATGCTGTCGGACATAAAGCCGGAAATTTTATAGATTTCCACATGCTCATTATCCTGCGTGTTCATCAAATGCCGCGCCAGTTGCCGGGCACCGCCGCGTTGATTGCCTTCTAAAATCATGAGTCATTGCTTTCATTCAGGCCGAGGGCTTTCATCAGCATGGTGCGGATTTCAATGATGGCTTTGCACGCTTCTTGGAGTAGCTTTTCCGTTTCCGGCGTGACAATCCACGTATTGCTGTTGATCCCTCTGGCGATTTGATTCAGATTGTTCCAGCATTGCGTTTGTTTGATCAGCGCGAACAATTGCGCCAATATTCTGTAATCCTTGATCGGACGTTTTACACGCCGTTTGCGTGGTGTGGCATCATCACCAAAGATCAACCAGCGGATAAAAGCACTAATCGTCATACTGCCCGCATTGCGCTCCAGCCATGCTCTTTCCTCCGGCGATACGCGGAAACATAGCGGCACAAAATCGTATTTTTTCTTTTCGGACATTCATCATAACTTTCTTGGATAGAGGTACAGGATAACGCGACGCACCCGGCCATCCGGGCGGCTGCGCAAACAAAAAAGCCGGATCAAAACGATCCGGCTTTAAAAACGAAATTGAAAATTGATTTTCGGGTCAGAACTCAGGCTCAGGCATATCCAGAAGAATATTCCCGCCAAGCCCTCGTAGAACGGATTCCCATTCTTCTAAAATACTGAAAAATTGGTTCGATAATGATGCGTCTTGCTCCACCAAACAGCGGTCTAATCCAGACCACTCCAGACCAACTAAGACTCTTATAAAACAGGGTCTTAGTCACGGTTCTTTTAAACAGCACTTTGTCTCTACTGGTCTTCATTGGCCTCGATTGTGGCACAAATTTGACACAAATTTGACACAAGTCGTTAAGGCTGACGAACTGACTTCTAACTTCGGCACACCGGATTGCAAACAATTCAGACGGCATGTTTTTTCTGTCCTGTCTCCTATTGCTGGCGATCTGGCCATGCGTTATGCCAAAATTTCAGAACAGCATGATTTTGAAAAGGCCAATCAAGAACTTTTAAACATTCATGACAGTTTATGTATTCATGACCTGAATCTTTGCGCTGACGGCGACAAACTTTACGATGCCGCAAAGAAACTTGCCAAGAAATGCTCGAATGCGCGGGAGCATAAAAAAACCGCTGAAGATGCTTATCAGGCTTGTTCTAGGATCGTTCAACATTATCGAATCACTCCACCAGAATGGAAAGCTGAAAAATTGGAACCTGCATTAAATCGCATGTGCTGCCCTACCTGGTGGCATCGCAAGATTCAGGTTTTGCGTTTGCGCACGATTGAAACTATGTCCCGCAATATTGAACTGGTCACACGTTGCCGTTCAGTCTATGCGAGCGATTACGCCGTCAATATCAAACGCAAGCAAAAAGAAAAACAGCGCGAATATCTGGAATCGACTTTTATCGGTAATGAAGTCGGTGATCAATTTTCCTTGCAAGAACTGTCCGACCGTTCGGTTTCCAATCCGGCCATACGCCGCGCTGAATTGATGGTGCGTATCAAAGGTTTTGAAATGGTCGCCGATCATGTGGGTCATGTAGGCGAATTCTATACGCTGACAACGCCTTCACGTATGCACGCCTGCTTGCACACTGGCGCAACCAATCCGCGCTATGACGGTACTACCCCACTGCAAGCGCATGAATACCTAACGCACCTTTGGTCATTGATTCGTGCAGAACTGCACCGCCGCGACATACGGCCTTATGGTTTCCGTGTCGTCGAACCGCACCATGATGGAACACCACATTGGCATTTCCTGTTTTTCATGCCGGAAGAACACTGTAAAACGGTTCGGGAAGTTATGCAATTTTATGCCCTGTTGGATAATGGCAACGAACCCGGCGCATTGAAACACCGATTCAAGGCTGAGGCCATTGATCGAGCAAAAGGTTCGGCTGTGGGCTACATCGCAAAATACATTGCTAAAAATATAGACGGTCATGCGCTGGAACAGGATTTATACGGTAACGATGCACAGAAAGCCGCTGAACGTATCACCGCATGGGCGAATATCTGGGGAATACGTCAGTTTCAACAAATCGGCGGCCCCAGTGTGACCGTATGGAGGCAATTGCGAAAACTGGGCCATACCGATGACAACGAATTGGAACCCATTCGCAAGTTTGCGACTGCCAGCGATTGGGCCGCGTTCATGCTGGCAATGGGTGGCCCTGCAATACCCATCCGTCAGCATCCGATAAAACCGCTTTATGACTATAGCCGGACACTCAACCCTGAAACCGGAGAAATTATATCTGTTCAACGTAATCGCTACGAAGATAATGCATCAAAACGGGCTGTGGGCGTTGTTTTCAATGGAAAAAGCTTTGATGCGAGAATACATTTCTGGGTGGTTTTAACTGGCAACAGCGAGGGCATGACATCACGCAGCGAGGCGCGAGCCGCGCGTGCGTCATGTCGTGCCGGAGCTGTTAATCTTGGACCTGTATCAATAACTGTACCAGTCACAATTCATCACGAGAAATTAGCACATGAACAGAGAATTATTCACTGAAAATTTAAAGGCAAACAACATCATGAATGAATTTATCCTTGAAGAAGCCGTGTCTTTAATCTACCGGCTCGCAATTTTGAAAAAAAACGCAGCAGCAAATAAAAAGCCTAACATCACCCAGATCGGCCATATATGCGGCGTTCTGACCATGAATGACCAGATTGAAATTGTTATTAAGTTTCACGATGAATTAAGGCAATTCACCAAAGTAGAATTCAATAATCAGGTACTTTTATACGATAGATAAAAATATTTGACTTTCAGAGTAAATAGTATATTATCATAATCAATATTGATTATGAGAGTCACTACTTGCTATGACAGACAATCCTAAAAAATTATTAATTCTCGATGAAGCTGACGAACAAACCATATTACAGCATCTGCGCGAATACAGAGGTATAGGCACTACTATGGAAAGCGCGTTAGGTGCTTTGATCATAGGGCAGTATTTCGGCTGGCGTGTTTTGAAGTTGCTTCACAACCCTGCAACCTATCGTAAGTATGAAAAGGTTCTAGGTGTTGAATTCAAAAAGGTATGCCCGGAAATTACCGAGTTAGGAAAGAAAAAAAGTATTGGTTACGCGATAACCGAAAAATTGGGTAGCTTCTGGGCGGTTGTAATGGGCAAACGCAAAGTACCTGAAAAAGGCATGATTGCCAACAAGGATGAAGTAAAAAAACTGGTTGATAAAGTTGATCTGGGGGAGAATAAATGACTCACTCCGAACATATCAAAGTAACTGTAAAAAAATTTGCTGAACTAACCGGTTTAACTGAAAACGCCATTCGACAATATATGAAGAAAGGACAATGGAAATATAAAATTCATTGGCATAAAGCGCCAAATGGCAGAATATTTATCAACACTAAAGCGGTAAACGCATGGATCGAAGGCACAGGGGCATAACTATCCGTGGCAATAGCGCCCAAATCGCAATCACTTATCAGGGTGTGCGATACCGCGAAACAATTCCTATACCGCCGACCAAGGCCGCGCTAAAAGAACTGGTGCTAAAACTTCACGCCATAAAGTACGAAATAAAAACCGGAGACTTCGATTTTTTAAAGCACTTTCCACTCAGCAAAAATGCAAAGAAATTCCGCAAGAGTCGGCCTGACCAGTACACCATCGGTGAAGCATTAAAAAACTGGTTACAGCGTAACCAATCAGAATGCCAACCCAGCACAATCCGCGATTATACAAGCGCCATTTATTACCACCTAAAACCCGCCTTTGGCGAAATGGCAATTTCCGAACTAACTGCAATCAAGGTCAAGGAATTTCTCGCTGATCTTCCTTGCTCCAACAAGCGCAAAAGCAACATACTGATACCTTTACGCCGGGTATATGATGAGTTATATCATGATGAAATCATCGACAAGAATCCGCTTGAACGTGTAAAGAATCACCCTTCCAACACAAGAGAACCGGAACCGTTCAATGCCAATGAAATTTCCAGAATCCTGCATGAATTAAAGGGCCAAGAAAATAACCTGATCCAATTTGCATTTTATTCCGGCTTGCGCACATCTGAGCTGATCGCCCTGCGTTGGCAAGATGTCGACTTTGATAAAAATTGCATTTACGTCCGGTCTGCCAAAGTTCGCGGTTATTTGAAATGCACCAAAACAAAATCGGGAAAACGTGATGTTACCCTGCAACCGCAGGCCAGAGAAGCGCTGATCAGCCAGAAAACTTTTACGGGCGAACAAAACGAAATAGTATTCCACGATTCACGCTCAAACCAGCCGTGGAAAGACGATCAAGCCATCCGCAAAATCGTCTGGACACCTGCATTGAAAAGAGCCGACATCAAATACCGTAACCCTTACCAGACTCGCCATACCTTCGCATCAATGTTGCTTTCACGGGGAGAAAACCCCATGTTTGTTGCTCAGCAAATGGGGCATAAGGATTGGAGTATGATTATTAAAGTTTATGGCCGATGGATTCCGCAATCTAAATAGTTGCCAAAGTCCCGTAGTGGGACTATTATACTATTCATGAGAGTTATAGCGCTGTCGACCTTGAAAGCATTCTGGGAAAATGATCCATCTTTCTCCGATGCAATTCAACCCACGCTTGCATGGTACAGACATGTATTGAAGGCTGACTGGAAATCACCAGCAGAGGTTAAAGCAGATTTTAGAAATGCCAGCATTCTCAAAGATGGCAGAGCCGTTTTTAATATAGCAGGCAATAAATACCGGATTATCGTATGGATCAATTATGCTTATGGTGTCGTGTATATCCGTTTCATAGGCACACATGCCCAGTATGACCAAATTGACGCACAAACTATTTAATACAAGAACTAATCATGGAAATCAAACCGATTAAAACTGATGCAGACTACCGTGCAGCGTTAAAAGAAGTGGAATCATTAATGTCAGCCGAACCCAACACACCGGAAGGTGAAAAACTGGATGTTCTGGTAACGTTGATCGAAGTCTATGAACACAAACATTTTCCGCTTGATCTACCCGACCCCGTTGAAGCCATCAAATTTGAAATGGAACAGAAAGGTTTAACCGTCAAAGACCTTGAACCGATGATTGGGAAAAGCAATCGGGTTTATGAGATATTAAACCGTAAACGATCATTGACGCTTCCAATGATCAGGAAATTGCATCAGGAGTTAGGTATTCCTGTTGAATCTCTGATAAAACAACCTGTTGAAACGCACCCGGCATAAACAGCATATTTATGAGCTAAAATGCAAGTTGCATAGATAGTGGGCTATTGATGTAAGCAAAAACTGGCGTATTGTTTTCCGTTTCAAAGACGGTGATGCATATGTAGTAAATTATGAGGATTATCTTTGATGCCTATTCAACAACATAACCCACCACACCCAGGTGAACTGATTAAAAGAACGTATATTGATCCGTTCGATGATATTTCGGGCAATCAAGTGGCTAAACGCTTAGGTGTAGCCGTTAGCACTTTTAATCGTTTGATAAATGGTGTTTCAGATATTTCTCCAGAAATGGCTATTAGGCTCTCCAAAGTACTTGGCCGATCCCCTGAAAGCTGGTTGTTGATGCAAGATCACTATGATCTATGGAAAGCAAGACAGATCGTAAACACTGACGATCTTAAACCTATTGATTTTAAGGTGGCTTAGAGTGCAAGACGCGACCCCTATTGTGTTGCAGCCAACAAAATAAATTTTCCAATCGACCTATTGAAGTAAATGATGACTGATCTTGAGCTAATTCTATCGGGTGCTACACTAATATTGACGATTTTACTCGGCCTTCTATTCTCCATCTATCTACCTTCTTATACGAAGGAGAAAGCAAAGAATCTTGCGACAAAGGAAGATATAGAAGATATCACTAACATGGTAGAAAGTGTTCGAGCCGAATTCGCAAAAGAGTCTCATTTATTAGAGAAGCGACGCGAAGTATATGAAAGAATATCAGATTCACTGCGTATTTTTATTGACGGTCATAATAATTGTTCTCAACAACAAAATGCTTTTCACTCCGCTTATTCCGCATGCTGGCTTTGGGCACCCGATGACGTTTTAATAAATTTGAATAAATTCATAAAGATGCAACAAGATAATGCTGAAAACAATCATGCAGCGCACGACCAAGAAAGATTGAAACAGGTATACTGCGAAATAATTCTGAGCATGAGGAAAGATGTAGGTTTCTCAGAAACGACAATAGGCACAGAAAGATATGCGTTTGTAAAGTTCTAAGATGTAACAATGTTCGAGAATGACACTAAAATATTAGAGGATAACGCTAAATGATTGATATATTAAAAATAGACCAAGGTTCGATTCCCGCCGTCCCAGCGTAGTCTGAGGAAATCCATAAACCCGCGTAACAGCGGGTTTTTTGTTGCCTTAATAGTCCAGCTAAGTGTTGATGCCGTGTCTTAAAGGCGAGGGTTGTTGAGTATCATCATATGGTTGCGTTTTTGAGTGCACTCTAAATATATGCAATTCCCGTTTGTGACAGTCCAATAAGATCTATATTGGCTGTATTGATGTCATGATCTGCCGCAAAGAGAGCCAGGGATGTCTGTGTAAATTGCCCGGATTCTAGTTTGTTTGTCCAGAAATCCAGATGGGCCTGAGAAGGTGTTATCCCGAGCAAGTTTTGATAGAGTAATTTTACTTCGTCCGAATTTGTGAAGCCATTTCCAAGCTTGAATTTTAATGCAAGCGCTATTAAAGCATCATAATCCATCCCATTGTCAACAAGATTTAGTCCGACTCTTACAAGCTCTTTCTTCTCTATTGTTTTTTTGCCCAGAACAGCGCCTATTACTTTTACAACCTTTCCTGCATTACCATCCAGATCAAGTGCAATATTAGTGTCAAGGAATTTAAGTCGTTCAATATCGGTCAGGTTATCGATTTCTCCTGTTTTACTTTCAATTTGCCAGGCCAAATCTGAAATTATGATGTTATAGTCATCTATTGCTTCCAGATAGATCGCGGTATCAATTCCTTCATCACCTTTGAGTCGGTTATTGCCCGCAACTCCCACAAGGGTATCATTGCCTTCTTTTCCTTCAAGAATATTATCATAGCTGTTGCCACGTAGTTCATTAGCCAAAGCGTTACCGGTAGCATTTATTGAAGCAGAACCAAATAAAAAAAGTTTTTCAACATTCTCAAGGTTCTCTAATGAATAGGTAAGTTCAGACCAGATAATATCGTTGCCTTCATCTTCCAATTCAACAACGGTATCGTCTAATGAGTCTAGGACATAAATATCATCGTCAGGGCCACCGTACATGGTATCATTACCTGCACGCATGCTACTTTCAAAATCAAAGTAATCGGTCCCCTCTCCACCATGAAGTTCGTCATTACCATCACCACCATTCAGAAAATTTCCGATACTGTTACCCGTTAGAATATCATCTCCTGATCCGCCATTTGCATTTTCAATAATTGCATTATAAGCAATCGCCAGATTCATATTCGTATTGGTATGGCCGTCCCATCGATAGGGTCCAAGATAACTCCATGTGCCGCCTGCCAGATTAATTTCAGCCGAAGATGTTTGGTTGGACCAGTCTATAGTGTCGGTTCCATCGCCATCCCATATCGTTTCATAAATAACCTGATCAGGAAGCCAACTGTATATGGTGTTGTCGCTTCGGGTTTCAAGGTTGGCGCCGTAAAGATACTGAATGGCGGCAATATCATTGAGCATTGGTGTGGTTGGATACAAGATGTCGCGTTTGTTATTCAATGAATCATTTATAAAATCACGTTTGCTCATGACTGAAAAAGGCAGGGCATCAATCGATTTGTCAGCGATTACCCGACCTTCGTCCGGATGTTCAAGACCAAGGGCATGCCCCGTTTCGCGCAAGAAGGTTGCATAACCGGAGGAACCTTTTGTTACAGTGTTCAAGTCGTTTGATATGGCAAGCCAAATATCGCCGCCTCGAGTTGATAAGTCAGGTTGATAGGTTATGGACGAAGTAACTCCTGGTAGCGTAGAGATTCGAATGTCGCCTGAAGCAGTTGCACTATCCTTAATTTCCGTGAGCCTTATATTTGCATATTCGGCCCATGCTTCAAGTGACGTTTTGAACCCTTCAATTTGTTCTAAATCTAAAAAAGCAATGCCGTCTGTTTGCCATGGTTCTCCGTTACCGTCAGGCGCCCCGTATCCAAGTATCTCGTCGCTGGAATAAATAGATGTATCTGTCCTGAAACTGTAGGTGATATTGGCTCCCGTATGAATACCTTCCCCCCATTTGTAATGACCTAGCAAACTATCAATATGGTTTAGGCTGGTTAATGGAACTGTCGTGCTGGCATTAGCGTAATTTAAACCTGTTTTGCTTAAGCCATCCAGATCAATATTTTGTTTGTTGATCGCGGTGTTTGCTGCCATTGTGGCTAACGAAACAGGTGTATATTCACCGGAACTGATTTTGCTTGTCCAAAATGCAATTTCGCTATTAGAAGGCTCTATACCTAATAGATTTTCATAAAGCAATTTAACTACCTGAGTATCAGTAAACTCGGCGCCAAGCCTGATAGTCAACGCCAGTTCCATCAGCTCTGAGTAGCTAAATCCATTATCTAATAAATTAAGAAAAGTACCGACATTTGTCGTATTAACCAGATTCTCATGACCAAAAACTGCGCCTATCATTTTCGAAACCAGACCAGCGTTACCATTAAGGTCAAAAGCCAGCCATTCATCATCAAAATGAAGTCTTTCAATATTGATTAATAAATCGATGCCATCATTGCCTTCTATAGAAATTTCATTATTTATTTTGACTGAAACCTTGTAATCTTCACCAAACCCTGAAAAATATGCGACATCAATTCCTTTGCGACCATCAATCCTGTCATTTCCACCATAACCGCGTAAAACATTATTAAAATCGTTACCATTCAATACATCATCATCAGCAAAAACTTTATTGGCTTGCAGGTTGATACTGACAACTTGCAAGCTGAAAATCCGTTCGCCGTCTATTTGCAATAGCAGTTCATCGGTATCTGTTTTAAAAACAGATTCAGAAATTATTTTCGCGGTTAAGCCATCAATGTTTTGTATGGTTCGTTTTATGGTGAAGCCATTGGAATGAATAGTCGATATTTCACCCGTTTGGCCTGGGAGCAACAATCCAGTCCAACTCGCGACCGTTTCATACGAAGCACCTAAAATTTCTGCATTTTTAAAGGCATAAAGTTCGTTGACATCCATATTGTCGAAATGATATGAATGCGCTTCATTATGGAAAGTTAATGAAATAGCCATGTTTTTATCTCACTGGTTGTTTAGCAGTAACCGAGGCAGGTTAATATTAAATAAACTGAATTGAGGATTCTCTGGTCACATCATAATGTATTGAATTTATGATGTAACTGTACTTAGGTGCAGTTGTATGTATGGTGTCTTTGAAGTTGAGGATGTTGACGCCGGTCGAAAATTGATTCGAGACGGCTAATAATGGAATGGTCCCATCCCTCTTTTTAATCGGTGTTAAATACACCATGTTAAGTCTGTCAAAAATCTATGCAGTCAGCAGGACAGAGTTCCATGGGTTTGCTTGTGGGTGAATAAGTAATCCGGCAACGAGTGAAGCAAGGAAATCCGTAACGAGGCGCCGGTCGATCCGAAGAATCGAAAAAAATAGACCCTCGGATTGGGTGGTGGGTACCTTTTAATCAATATAAAAAACGCCACGATGGCGCTGCATGACCCATTGGGAAAGATGTGGCTGCCAACAGATCCCATATTGAAACGAGGGCGGCAGTTCCGGGAATTCAAAGCGCAGGTCGTAAAACCAATAGCACAGGTTTTCATTCGTGTTATCTACGCTTGCCAAGACGGGAAAGACCGAAAATTCCCGGAAAGATTCGAAAGCCGGTTGCATCCAGGCATTTCGCACGGCATTGTCCTGTTCATGGTTATTGCCGAATCGATTGCGTTGCTGCCAGCTTTCCACTGAAACCGGGTTATATGCTGCTGCAATTTGAGAAATAAACCATCCATCTGCGTTCCGATTTGTGGGTTCCGATTTGTTCAGGTGCACGAGGGCGATGTGATACCTGTCATGCTGTTGAATGATTAATTTCCAATGGTACGGTGACAAGGGTTGTGGCAGGACATCGACGGAATCCGGCGTCAAAAGATTGGCGGCAATATAGCTGTTCGCAACGGTGTGAGCTTTATGATTCTGCGTTGATAAAAAGGCGACATAGGCGGTTAATCCAATGAATGCGGCGATAGCCGCCAGGCGTTGATGAGGGCAAAGCCAGGAGCCAATCAGGCCGGCGATAATCATGAGGCTGAACCAGGGGTCGATGACAAACACCAGCGGCAGCGAATAGCGCTCGGTTGAAAACGGGGCAAACAGCATTAATCCGTACGAAGTGATCAAATCTCCTGCAATATGGATCGCAAGCCCGAGGCATACCGGAACGAAAAACAGCCGCCAGGAATATCTGCGGTAAATGTTTGCGAGCAGAACGGAGACGACCCAGGCCCAGAATGGTAATAACACCAGTGAATGTGTCGGTCCCTGATGCCAGTTTAAATACGTCATGGTGTCGATCAATCGTAAGGCAAAATCGAGATCGGGCCATAGTGCGGCAAAAAAACCGGCTGTAATGCGAAGTTTAAGCGGTAAGGCTGTGGATGGATTTGAGTTGGCCGGAGGCGGCGCCTGCTGCGTTTTACCGGCGGTGGCCCGGGCCAGCAGGGCGCCGCTTAACGCATGCGTCAAAGGGTCCATCAGTTATCCGGAATTAATTCGGGACTTGGAAATGGGCGATACTTTGCCGGATGGGTGAGTGGGGTAAAGTGTTTCGGCAGGTGTTGCGGGAATGACTTCAAGATCCTTTGCGGGTCCGGTTGATGCCGTGGATTGCTGTGTTGTCCGGCTGTTTGAACTGCCATAAACCGTTTGATCGAGTGTTTCAGCGAGTTTCAGGTTTTGGGCCAGAAAATCGCGCGTCCGCTGCGATCTCGGAGATTCGTCGAACATCCAGTGGGTAAATGTCGCCAGGTAAATAGTAGTCAATGCGGTTTCTTCCAATGCACGGCGCAGAAAGGTGGCGTCGCGTTGCGCCGCTTCGCGTATCCATTGTACCGTTCGGCTGATACGCATAATCGCCGGAATCTGGATGTGAATATGTCCCGGTTCGAGTTTTTGTCCAATCATCTGGCGGGTTACCTTACGATGGTCAGCCATGGCGTCGAGCCAGGCCATAATGAGCCGGTACAGGCGCTCGCGCGGGGGATTTGCCAGAAAATCCTCTTGTTCGGCAACTTTCAGCATAATACCGTCGGTGCGGTCGAACCAGGCATCGATTAAATCTTCTTTTTCGCGAAAATGTGTGCGAATATCATCGAGTGTGATGTTCAGTTCTTCAGCGATATCAAAAAATCGTACGGCTTCCCAGGATGAACGTTCAGCTATGGCAACTGCTGCATCGACTATCGCTGTACGGAGTTCAGGTTGTTCTGTCATGGCGGTAATCCTCCTGTCCATGAAATGGCGTCGAGGACAATATAGCATAAATATCTGTTTCAGACGATCAATGACCTGTTTTATAAGGAAAAGATGAGCATGCGGTTTCGATGCGGGTGTGCTATTTTTTCGATGATGACCCGGATTTATTCCATGGTTACGGTGACTTACGTATTTTGTCCACAAAAACTGTGGATAACTTTGTGGATAGTTTGTAAATTAAAGCAATAACCTGCCTTTATATAACAGATTTTTTTAATTCGATTAATTTTTATACATAAAAAAGTTATTTATATTCAAATGGTTATTAATTTGTCTAATGTTTCTGGGGATTTGCGTTAAATTGTGTAGGTGTTCTCTGAAAATTGTGGATTATTTGCATTTGTCAAGTCTTTTTGCCAAAAAAAGTGAATTTATTCTTTCAAGTTTTTTGCTCCATTTTGTTTTGTTTGGACTACCCGTTAAAATCACTACCTTAGCTATTTTTGTTGTAGTGTTTTCTTATTATGCTGAGTATTCAATCACTGACTTATCTTCAAGGTGGAACGCCATTGCTGCAAAACTGCACGCTGCAGATTTTTGCCGGGCAGCATGCGGGGCTTGTGGGTAAAAATGGGTGTGGTAAATCGACTTTATTCCGCTTGATTCGGGGTGAAATCAAACCCGATGCCGGAGAAGTCACCCTTCAGGCGGGCAAAACCGTTGCCTTTGTCGAACAGGAAATCATCAGTTCGAATCAACCTGCAATTGAATTTGTGCTGGATGGAGATCGGGAGTTGCGGCAGCTGGAACAAATTCTTGTAAAAGACACACACGATGACAACTGGTTTGAGGCGCAACAGCGCTATGAAGTGATAGATGGGTATGGGGCTGCGGCGCGTGCGGCGCAATTATTGAACGGTCTCGGTTTTGCCAATGACGTGCAGCGGCAGCCGGTGCATTCATTTTCAGGAGGATGGCGCATGCGCCTGAATCTGGCGCGTGCATTGATGCATCGCGCCGATTTGATGCTGCTCGATGAGCCGACCAATCATCTCGATCTGGAAGCGATTATCTGGCTGGAACAATACCTGGTGCGGTATCCGGGCAGCTTTATCGTTGTGTCGCACGACCGGGAATTTCTCAATGCCTGTGTTGATCGAATTGTGCATGTGCACGCACGTCAAATGGATGTTTATACCGGAAATTACGACGATTTCGAGCGTGCGCGCGCTGAGCGTTTACAGCAGCAGGCGCAGGCTTATCAGCAGCAGCAAAAGCAGATCGCTCATATGGAAGATTTCGTGCGCCGCTTCCGTGCCAAAGCCACCAAGGCGAAGCAGGCGCAAAGTCGGATCAAGGCACTGGAGCGGTTGACGCGCGTTACCCCGGTGCATATCGAGAACGGCCACTTTGAACTGCGAATCGACGCGCCGGAACGCAGCCCGGATGTGCTGGTGCGGGTCAGCGATGTCGATTTCGGCTATAACGACAATCTTTTGCTGCAGAAAGTTAATCTGGTTTTGCAGGCCGGTGCACGAATTGCGCTGCTGGGTCCAAATGGTGCAGGAAAATCAACATTGATTAAATTGCTGACGGGCGAGTTAAAACCGGTTTCGGGGATGGTGGAATGCGCTCATGATATTAATATCGGTTATTTCGCACAGCATCAGCTGGAACATTTGGATAATGCGGCAACACCGCTGCAGCATATGATGCGTTTGGCGCCCAAACAGACTGAACTGGAACTGCGCAGTTTTCTGGGACGTTTTGGTATGGGTGGGGATGAAGAGAACCGCCCGGTAGAAACTTTTTCCGGGGGAGAGAAAAGCAGGCTTGCCCTGGCGCTTATAGCGTGGAGAAAACCGCATTTGCTATTGCTCGATGAACCGACCAATCATCTGGACCTCGATATGCGGGATGCATTGACGCTGGCATTGGAGGCGTATACCGGAGCAGTGGTTTTGGTGTCGCATGACAGGAGCCTGATACGTGCCGTTGCGGATGAATTGTGGCTCGTTGCCGATGGCAAGGTGCAGGGTTTCGAGGGTGATCTGGAGGATTATAAAACCTGGATCGAACAGCGCAGGAGTGAGGGGAATGTTCAAGTCCGGACCATCGAGACAAAATCCAGGCAAAAACCGCCGGCGCGACCGAACAGGAAGATGCTATTGTCAAAGCAATCAAAGCTGGAGACGGCAATCAACACCGCACAAAAGGAACTGGCCGAGGCTAATCGTCAATTGGCCGATCCGGCTACCTATACCCAGCGGTCACGCGCTGAGATTGATCAACTGAATGCTGTCCATGCTGCGTTAGAACAGAAAATCAGTGAACTGGAAGAAAGCTGGCTGGAACTTGAAATGGCGCTTGAAGAACAGACCTGAACAGTGCTTGTTCATAATAACGTGCGGACACGATAATCCAGTTTGATCTGACTGTCTGCAGGTATTTCGATATGCCATTCAGCTAGATGCGATGAAATTTTTTTGTGTGAATGCGACTCATACATTATCCGCCAGTCACCGGGAATGGGTTCGCGGACAGTTACTGTAACCGGTTCTTTTTTCGCGTTATTCAGTGTGATCTGGTGCGCCGTTTCAAATTGACGGGTAGCGTTGTCAGGTGTGGGAATTCTTTTGAAATCCGTCTGTTTCTTTTCGGCTGAAATATCAAAAACCTGCCCCAGTTTCAACCGTACTGTTGCGTTGTTTGCCGTGTGCTGAATACTGTCCTCGCCGATAAAATGCACATCCTCTTTTTGATCCTGTT
Organism: Nitrosomonas sp.; assembly: GCA_020446045.1. Taxonomy (GTDB): domain Bacteria; phylum Pseudomonadota; class Gammaproteobacteria; order Burkholderiales; family Nitrosomonadaceae; genus Nitrosomonas. Next base: position 4,301 of record JAGRFM010000073.1, on the reverse strand, counting down.
TGTATGCACGTATTATGCCGCGAGGCAGGGGTCTGCCGAGATCGCCGCCAGTGTTTTGGAAGCTGATATAAACGTCGATATGCTGTTTTTGTTCTGGCGAAAAATAATAACTGGAAAAATAATGACTCTGGCCAGGCAGGACAAACTGTTTTTCGACGGGAATGGCGCGGGCCGTTAGAAATGAAACTTGCCGGGTCTGGTCGTTGTTCAGCGTAATCGTTTCCGGCAGGGCATAGCGATGCAACTCAAAATGCGGTGTGGATTCAATATCTGCATAGGCTGCAGCACTGGTCATTTCAATTTCTTTGGCTAGGTGTCTGGCAACGGGTGTTCTGACGGGGGTGCTCTGGTTGATGTCTCCGGCGATAAGTTGCATTTTTGTTTGATAAAAATCAATACCGCTTTGGTTGGTTAATGTTGCAAAACCCGTCAGGCTAGCCAGCCGATCATTCTGGTCAAGTTCCAGAACATAATCGGCATGCCAGGTTAATCCTTGTGTCAGATAGATTAACTGGAGTTCCAGAGGGGTAGGGAGGGTGAGCTTGTTATCCAGTGTAAAATGCAGTGCAGGCTTGTTATGCAGATGGTCAGGGATGGTTGAAAATGCCAAACGGCCGGGTACACCGGTTTCAATGCGATCGGCATACTGAAGTATTCCACCACCTTCCGTTGATAATACAGTCGCCGTTTCACGGGTTTCTTCTCCGGTAGTCGGATGGATTCGAATTACTGTAACGGTTTTCCCGATGTGACTTTCAAGCAGAGATTGTGGCGTCAGCCGTTTCAGATCAAAATGTTGTGCGTGTATCTGAAGTTGTTCAGGTTGCTGAAGCAATCTGAGCCAGGCGGTTTCCGGTTTGAGTGCAGGTGCTATTTCCTGCCAGATAATGGTGTTACGCCCATTTGCCAAAGTGATGCTGCGTGTTTCCGTAACCAGTGCAAGATTATGCTGGTAAAGCGATAATGTAATTCCGGTTTGATCGGAGCGTGTCGATAGCGTCTCATTGTCCGCCTTTGCAGTATGAACATCGCTGATTACTGACAGAACCATGATAAACACCAAGGCGTGAGCTAGACGTTTGGAGAATGGTTGGTGCTTATTGGCTGCTGCTACACAGGGGGATGTTGTTGGAATGCGTTTGTTCATACTAAGCGTACTCCTTTAGCCATAAGCTGGCAGAGCATATGATTAAAATGAATGCTTGTTTCAATTGTTTAGGCGTGAGATTTGGCTTTTTCCTAAGTTTTAAGTTTTTTCCATGTTACACTCAAGTTTATTGTTTAAGGGTTTCGATTTGCGCTTTTAAGCGTTTAATTTCTTCGTCCGTTTTAACTTGCTGCGTTGCGTCGTGTTGTACGCCCAGAAAATAGAGTAAACGACCTTTTGAATCAAATAAAGGCATCATTTTCAGGTGGTTGTAGAATAGCTCGCCATTCTTTTTATAATTTCTGAGTGTTACTTCAACGGGTTGCTTGTTTTGAATGGCTTGTTTTAATTTAGCCACTTCAGCCTGATTGCGATCTGTTCCCTGCAAAAAACGACAGTTTCTTCCAATGGTTTCTTCCTGCGTGTAACCGGTTATGTCCTCAAAAGCTTTATTGGCGTAGACCAGCGGCATATCTTCCAAATCCGGATCCGCAAGTGTAACGCCGTTCAGGCAGGAATCAAGAATTTTGGCCAACACTTGTGGGATCAGCCCAGGGTCTTTTTCAACGATAAAGTCCATATTATTTCTCCTTGTCTATCTGAATGCGTTCAGCTCAAAAAGATTATGCCATGTGACGAAGTGTTCAATCTATATTACGAGGGTGCTGTCTATTCAGCTTCTATGATTTTTTTGATGTTATGTATTGTTCTTTCGGTTCCATCTTGTACAGCGATGCGTATGAGTTTTTCAAACGGCTTCATATGCAACTCAAGATCGAGTAGTTCAAAGACAAAAGTCAATCGGCTGTTTTTCTCATTGATAGATTCAATAAGATAATCACAGCGGTAAGGGTTGGATATGCCTTCAAAACAGATACGCTTGCCAGAATCGAATACCGTGACTTGAAAAGTGGATTCGGAGCGGTTGCCTTGGTCGACGCGCACCTGACGGCATTTTGTTCCGGTGCTAATCGGGCCATTGGACAATTTTTCAAGTTCCTTGACTTCTGGTGACCATCTTGGATAGTTTTCCATTAAATCGGCGCCAATAAATTGAAACAGTTGGTCAGATGGAACTTGAACCAGCGTATTAGCTTTTCCGGTAACCGGGGTTGCTTTTAACAAACCAAACATAAATAGTCTCCTGTGCGAAGCTTTCGGGGAAGCACTGGTCTATAGCTGATTATTCCGATTATAACGGTTAATTAAAAAGTTGAGGTAAGGTTTCGACTTCAGTAAATAATTCGTTGGGCCAGTACTATATTAATAGCGTAGGAATCAAAAACAAAGTAGTCTGTTAGGTGTTTTCTGACCCGGGGATTCGTTCGTGAAGTGTGGGAAGCTGGCCTGTAGAAGCAAGCGAGGTTAACCATGATGTGGACGAATTAAACCTGTCACAGATATACAAACATCAATAAAGCGCAAAATAAAAAAAGCAGTCAGCAGAAATCTTACTCAGATCGTAGCCGTGACGGCTAAAATTTACGGAATCCCCTGGGATAGCGATAGCCGGAGGAGGCCTATTATTAATATGAAACCACCGACGTTCGCCGGTGGAATTTGTTAAATACGTCTCCGGCGTATAAAGCTTAAACCGAGCAAGCCCAATCCGAATAATGCTATAGAAGATGGCTCCGGTATCTTGGTATCTGAAAAACTACCTGCCTGGATAAATACAGCGGAATCCAAAGAGCTGTCACCAGCATCAGCAATCGCTAACTCGATAGTGTGAGTGCCGGCGCTTAGACCAAGGAATTGAGCGGTAAAGACATCGGTGAACCCATCGTATTCAATACTATAGGGCGTTGGTATGCCATTGGACGGGTCGTTGTCATTATAAAAGGATGAATTGCTTGAGTTATTAACATTGTTAATCGTTACGGCCGTGCTTGTTCCCGGTATCAGCGCAATATTAACCCCATCTAGAAAAAAGGCAAATACATCGTTAAATTGAGAACCGACAAATTCATTATATTCTTCTGAAGCAAATACATAATTAAAGAAAACATCACCACCATTTGAGGTGAAATCAAACTTCAAAACATTCTGATCATTTGTTGAAAAGCCTGATAAGTTTGTCAAAGCGGTATTAGATCCTGTGCCTGTAAATGAAGTAGTGTTGTCAGTTATATTACCTGCACCACCGGTATCAGCAGAATTTGCATTTCCCGACGTTAAAATAATGCCGGCGTCAATGCCGATACCATCTGCTAAACCACCTGTAAATGTCCCTTGTTGAGTATTGGCGCCAATCAAGCTGACATTGCTGATTGAAATGCCTGAACCTAAAATATTATTAGCTAAAGTATTAGCATCTGTCGATGTTGTGACATTAATTGCATGCGCAGTACTGGGTAGGATGGCAGCAACCAATAGACTTGCTGTTAATTTAATAGATTTGTTCATGTTCACTAACATTCTCCTATTCGTTAATAATGAAAGTATCATCTTAATAATATTCTTAAAGCAATTTTCATGCCGTTTATTTATATGTCTGTTTTTATGTGTGTTTTATGGGATTTTGTCATTATGAAGATTTGAGGTGTAAGAAAATCCGACATTTGATTGTTGAAAGTTTTGTGCTGTAAACATGACATCAGACGCATCAATATAGCATAATGTTTTTTGATTAGATTTTTTGATTAGGTTTTTTGTTATGGATTTATGTCTGGTCGATCGTTACGTTGCGTTCCAGTAGATATTGATCTTTTCATTTTTTATGGCAGCTTTTCTCCACTTGGTATTTTTTCGACTGCAATTGGGTTCTATGTTGTAGTAGCTTTTGATTTTTTGATGTTGTCAATTTGAACATTAAGTCTTGATCAAAATGTTATTATTTCAAACCGTTGATATGCGATTATATGTTAAACAATTGGTGTGGGGATAAAGTTGTATACTTAGAAGTGGATTGGGTCGAGATTGGATGGAATAATACCAACACCATTCATACGAAATGCAGTGTAAAATAATCCGACATTTTTTGACCGTTATTTGTAGTAAGTTGTCTTAATAGAGCAACTACTTCATACCGATAAGCGGTTAAACGTCTTAATACTGCTACATTTTTATGTAATATATCTGGGTGTTTTATAAGTGTGAATTGTTTTGATAAAGTACAGAAAAATAAATGCTGCAGATATTGCTGAAGCATAAT
>JAGRFM010000072.1 GCA_020446045.1 Nitrosomonas sp. | reverse complement strand
TATACTTGAAAAATGATGAATGATTGAAGGCGTTGCCGTTGGTTTGTCTATCATTTGAAATCAAAATGATAAACCTAATACCTCAACTAATTTCTATTCTCAAGTGTTTTTAAGCCCGATTGCCCTGAGGGCGAAACCGGATAATCTTGACGTTGTTCCGGGGTAACAGGGTAAAACTGATTGAACCTAAAAACCTCAGTTGACCGTTACAAAAAAGTACAAACTTGATGAATAAAAATATAAGTTTAGGAAAATATTTTAACCGGAATGATGAGCAACACTATGATACTTATGGCCCATTGTTTTTCACTTTCTGCGGTGTCGCAATTCGTTGTAATAACTGACTATTACGCCTCATTGCACCTTGCCTAAAATAAAAAACAAAGCACTCTAAACACCATCCAACTGAGGTTTATAGGTTGAAATTTTTATGGGAAGCATTAAATAGCTTAGTGAAAAGTATTAATTTTTTACGAGGATAATTAAATGATGAGTTACGGTGATGAAGAAATAATGACGCATAATGTCACGGATGAAAATTCAACGATATTGAGGAAGCTGCTTTTTTTTACGGTGATGATGTTTGGCTTTAGTTATGCAATGGTTCCGATGTACGAGAAATATTGTGAAATAACCGGAATTCGCAAACCGGTGGCAGAAATCGAGTCGTTTGCAAAAGAAATCAAGGTTGATGCAGCACGAACGGTTACCATCGAACTAGACGCGAATGTTCACAGTAGGCTGTTGCAGTTTAAGCCGCTACAATCCAGTTTCAATACGCATCTCGGCGAATTTGTAGAAGCCATTTATGAAGTCCAGAATAACTCAAACCTGCCAATTGTTGGTCAGGCAATTCCGAGTTACAGTCCACGCAACCTGGAAAAGTATTTGAAAAAAATTGAATGTTTCTGTTTTACCAAGCAGGTGCTCGAACCAGGGGAAGTAAAACAGATGCCAGTGAAGTTTGCTATTGATCCTCAAATACCGGTTGATATCAATACGGTAACTATTTCGTATACGTTTTATATCGTGGAATCGGATACTTAAATGCAGTAAATTCCTTTTTTACTAAAAACAATCAAGGTAAAATTATTTGCATTTATGGATACAGTTAACTTTTCAGTGTTACTGGCAAGGCAGGGCTTGCAGACAATGGCTACTCACTTGTCAAAAGACCTAACACAGTCAGTGGCGCTGAAAAGTTAACCCGCAGGGCGCTCACAAGATATCCTGTCACTGTGTTTCAGCACTTGTCAATGGAACAGCCCCTAGATTAAATAGGTAGAAAAATTCTAAGTTACTATGAAAAGACTGCTGCGCACATCGCTTATTCTGTTTGCCATAATTGTACTGCTCACCGGGTGTCTGTCACCGATGACACTTAACCGGGCCGTTATTGTTTATGATAAAGCGGTTACCAAGGCAGAATCTGAACAGTTGTTAATCAATATTGCCCGCGCGCAACACCATGAACCCGTTCATTTCACCAGAGTACCCAATATTACGGCTACATTTGATTTTCGTATGAACGCTGGCGGTACTCCGGCACTAGCCGGAGATGCCGGAGGATTGCTGATGCCAATTTTCGGGGGGAGTGTCGCTGAGAGTCCCACCTTTACCATTGTTCCGATCGAAGGCGAAGAATTTACCAAGCGATTATTAACGCCCTTTCACCAAAACAAGCTTACATTGTTGCTGCGTCAGCATTTTGATGTGGATTTGCTCTTACGCATGATGGCGCAAGAAGTACGCCTTCACACCGGCAATTCACAAAGTATCGGTTCATACGAGGAACTGGATGATAAAGAACAGTATTTCTATTTCAAGCATGGCAGGCGTCATGGGAATTCACGTTCAATACATTTGACCGAGGCCCAGGAACATCGTTTGCATCTTCGTCGTCAACGCCACAGGGAGCAAGCCGTCTATAGAAACAATCCGTCCGATCAGTCAGCGTACGAGATGTTCCGCCGTGTTGTATTACACCTCTCTGCTATTCAAGATCAGAAGCAGCTTTATGCTGAACCATTAACGTTTGAGCGCAGTTGGACCATTCCTGCCGGTTCCGTTTCAGCGGAAGGATTTCAAGCTTTGGAAAAGGAGTTTACTGTGCTCTACAACCCACAGGACGATACCTTTACATTAAGTAAACAGATGCTGGGCCCCGTTCTTATCACGAATTATGATCCCGATATTTTATGCTGTGAAGAAAGAGCAGAGATATATGATCTGACCAGTCCCTGGATTGGCAACGACGTCGCATTTGATATACGTCCCGGCTATGCCGGTGGTGAATGGCCTATTCAAGGCTCATTCCGGCTTAGAAGCTTTCATGCAATTCTCAATTTTCTTGGCCATGCATTGGGAGAAGAAGCGGAGTATCCCGTAGAAAAAGATCCGCGCACGCCACCCATCGCGCGAGATGAAAATCCCACCATGACCATGGATTTGGTCGTATCGGATTCATCGTCTATTAAATCCAATTTTCATGTGCGATCACATGGTAAATACTATGCAGTAAACACCGCAGAACCCTATGCTCATTGGAATCAAAATGCTTTTCAATTACTGTATATTCTTTTTCGGATGACTGTCACTGATGCGCCGTCCTTTGGTGTGCCAAGCATTACGATTGCGAAATAACCGGCTACTCAATGAAATAGGGAGACGTAATTCCTGCATAACATACCGCACAGGAGACTGGCATGCTGATGTGGATAATTGGCTTTAGTATACTGGGTAGTATCGGAGCGCTTGCAGGTGCTGCTTTACTACTGCTGTTTCCTGAGAGTATACGAAAAAATCTTGTCCCATCTTTGATCAGTTATGCAACGGGTACCTTATTGGGTGCGGCATTTCTGGGTATGATACCGGCCGGGCTTGATAAAGCTCCCGTTACTGGGATCATGATTACTGTATTAGCTGGAATCGTATTCTTCTTCACACTGGAAAAGTTTCTGCTTTGGCATCACTGTCATGATCACGATTGTGAAGTACATGGTAGAGCAGGGCCGCTAATCCTGATTGGCGATGCCTTTCATAATTTTGTGGATGGCGTTGTGATTGCTGCAGCCTTCCTGACTTCCATACCGTTAGGAATTGTGACAGCGTTCGCAGTTATCGCACATGAAGTTCCGCAGGAGATTGGTGATTTTGCAATCTTGCTTGATAACGGGTATACGCGAAAACAGGCGCTGATCCTTAATGGTCTTTCCGCAACGGCTACGTTACCCGGTGCTTTGGCTGCTTATTTCTGGCTTGGTGAAATGCATACGGCAACACCCTATATTCTGGCGCTTTCAGCGGCGAGTTTTATTTATATAGCTGTCGCCGATCTTATTCCAGGGCTACATCGCCAGGTAACACTTTCCGCCGCGTTACGCCAGCTTATCTTATTACTAGCGGGTATCGGTACTATTGCATTTTTTCACATTGGAGGCTGAACCATGAATCATTTAACAGAGATGGAGATCAGCGCACTCAATGAAGCGCTTGACGATGAATATCGCGCTTGGGCAACTTATGATCGAGTGATTGCCGATTTTGGCGATGTTCCCCCATTCAGTAATATACGTGAAGCTGAGCAAAGACATATTGCAGCGCTTTGTGCACTGTTTACACAGTACAATCTGTCTATCCCCGAGAATCCATGGCCGGGTAAGGTTGAACGCTATGCCAGCATACAGGCCGCCTGTGAAGCAGGCGTGGCGGCTGAAATTGCTAACAGCAAAATGTACGACCGCTTACTGAAAGCAACCAATCGACAAGATATATTAATTGTGCTTCGCAGTCTCCAGGACGCTTCTCAACAACGTCATTTGCCGGCTTTCCGACGCTGTGTCCAACGTTCAACCTTAAGCAGATAAAAACACCTGCACGGCAGAAAACGTGATCCAGGCTGTAAAAAATCATCGCCAAGATTGAATCGGCAATTCATATACGTATTGATACGTATATATAAGTTCGCATTATTTTGATAACGTAACATATGTGTGATTCATATCATGCCTCAATAAGTTAAAACTATTTCAAGTATTTCGATACTTGAGTTCTAGCGTTCACATTAAAAGGAGAGTGTCATGCGAAGAATTTACTTTCTTGTACCGGATATCAACGTAACCAAAAAAATCGTCGACGAGCTGCTGCTGGCGAGGGTTGAGGAAAAACACATTCATGTTATCGCAAAGCGCGGCACGCCGCTTGAAGATTTACCGGAAGCCAATCTTTTACAAAAAAGTGATTTTGTGCCCGCAGTAGAACAAGGTATCGCACTGGGTGGCGCTACTGGCCTGCTGGCCGGGCTGGTTGCTGTGGCATTGCCGCCTGCTTCGACAGTGATTGCAGGCGGTGTTTTGCTCGCAACCGGGCTCGCAGGCGCCGGGGTAGGGGCGTGGTTGAGTGGCATGGTTGGTATGAGTATCGGTAACCGGCGCATTAAGGAATTTGAAGATGCAATTGAAGCCGGAGAGTTTCTGGTGTTAGCTGATGTTGCACCTGACCGCGTCAATGAAATAGAAGCGTTAATCAAGCAACATATACCGCAGGTTGAAGTCGAACAAACCGAACCTCGAGTACCCGCGTTTCCTTGATCAACCAATAAATTTTTCGTAATAATCCGGGCTCATGCCATCAGGCAGCGCCCGGAAAATCCAGGCAAGGTTAACAGTACGCTGTATTCAGTAATTCGGCTATAACCTGTAACCTTGCAGTTTGCTTCAAGTAATAATTGCAATTAATTTGCACGACCAGCAAATTAACCTTCCACACCTCACAATTCAATTAAACTTATCATCATAGAACAAAATCTGTCTGATGGATTTGATGACTAAAAAGGGGGGCAAACAATGAAAATCTCTTTTCATGGTGCCGACAGGGGTGTGACCGGTTCCTGTCATCTGGTAAGTTGTGCTGGTAAACAGATATTGATTGACTGCGGACTTTATCAAGGTGGGAGAGAGCTGGAGGAAGAGAACCGCGAACCTTTCGGTTTTGACCCGGCGCAGATTGATTTTGTACTGCTGACACATGCCCATCTGGATCACTGCGGCCGCTTACCGCTATTGGTTAAGCGAGGGTTTTGTGGTGAAATTATTACCACAGCTGCAACACGGGAACTGGCTCGTATTGTGATGGTGGATGCGGCACATTTACAGGAAGAAGAAGCGCGGCATCGAGGACACAGATCCAGGCATCATGGTAGACATGCACATACTTTAGCTCCGCTTTACTCTATTCTGGATGCATTTGCTACCCTTGATTTTTTTGGCCGAACCATTGTTTATGAACAGCCTGTGGAGCTTGCTCCAGGCATACGCGCTACCTTCCTTGACGCCGGTCACATCCTGGGATCCGCCTGCATTTTTCTGGAACTGGAAGAAGCTGGTCGACAACGTAGCATATTATTTTCCGGTGATCTTGGTAACAGCGACCGTCCCTTGTTGCGCAGTCCTGCACCCCCGCCTAAAGCGGATAATGTCGTCATGGAAACTACCTACGGTGACCGCTTGCACAAACCTTTCCGGCCATCAGTAGAAGAACTTTACGAAACGATCACTGATACTTTCAAACGAGGCGGTAATGTTATCATCCCGACTTTTGCATTGGAACGGGCGCAGGAACTGTTATATTTCCTTCGTGAAGGCGTTGATAAAAACCGTTTGCCAGGCTCAATCCAGGTGTTTCTAGATTCCCCCATGGCCATATCAGCCACTGAGATATTTGAGCGTCACCCGGAATGCTATGATTCGAAAACAGCGGAACTGTTTCGTGAAGGACGCGATCCATTTCTCTTGCCTGGACTTCACTTTACACGTGAAACGGCCGAGTCTATCGCTATTAATTCTATATCGGGTGGTTGCGTTATCATGGCAGGGGCCGGTATGTGTACGGGCGGGCGAATTCGACACCATTTGCAACATAATATCGGGTGTGATGAATGCAGCATATTATTTGTCGGCTACGCAGCCACGGGTACACTTGCGCGGCATGTTATAGACGGTGCAGAAGAAGTCAGAATTTACGGAGAGAAGATACCCGTACGTGCGAAAATCCATACAATCAATGGTTTTTCCGCACATGCCGACCGGGATGAATTACTTGCATGGCACAAACAGATTGGTAATCCTCAACGTACTTTTCTTGTTCATGGCGAAGAAGAAACCATGCGTTCGTTCGCAAATCATCTGAAAGGAACGGAGATTATCATGCCGGCGTTAAATGAAACGTTCAATATTTAAACTGCAACTAAAGAACAGGTGACTGATAATCTGATGATATCAGGG
>JAGRFM010000009.1 GCA_020446045.1 Nitrosomonas sp. | reverse complement strand
GCTGGCCGGAAGGCTTTCGTTGCCCGTACTGTGGACACGATGAAGGTTACGTTATTATTGATCCGGCCACAAGAAGTTTGAAGTTAACACAATATTTAAAATGATAGCGCATTGAATTTATTGCTTTTAATCTATCATGCAGTTAAAACTTTAATTGGCCGAATCAATAAGACGCGTGGCTATTGGGAATGCAGTCAATGCCACAAACAAACCTCGTTAACGGCAGGCACTTTGTTTCACTCAACCAATCTGCCATTAACCAAGTGGTTCTGGGCGATTTACCTGGTTGCATCGGATAAAGGCGGGGTTTCTGCTTTACGGTTATCCAAACAAATAAATGTGTCCTGGATCACTGCCAGCAGAATGCTGCGAAAGATTCGTATTGCCATGGGACACCGAGATAGCATATATCGATTACATGAATTGATTGAAATAGACGATGCATTGATTGGAGGGCGTCATACTGGGGGAAAGCGCGGTCGAGGCGCCGAGGGAAAAACATCGGTGCTGGTAGCCATTGAGAACCGGGAAAAGCGTGCTGGTTTTATTGCCATGCAGCAAGTTTCTGGTGTTAACCGGGAAACGGTGTCACAGTTTGTGAAGCAGCACCTGTCACCTGATCAGTGTGTGCGAAGTGATGCATTGCCCGCCTTGGTTGAGATTGGAAAAACACAGAATCATACTCCTCGTGTGACTCCGCCAAACAAAGCTGGCGAATGGCTACCATGGGTACATATCGCGATTGGTAATCTCAAGGCATTCTTATTGGGAACATATCATGGCGTGTCATCAGGCTATTTGCAAGAATATCTCAATGAGTTTTGCTACCGTTTTAATCGACGAGCATGGGAAGCTGAATTACCTTCCCGTCTTCTAAATGCTTGTTTGAGTCACACTCAAATTAAACTGAGAATAGTTTAGAGGCATAAAAACAAAATATCCTTATAATAATACTGACCGCTAGCGTGGCCAGCGATATGTTTCTAATAAATGAGAGGTGAACCTGGTGAGTAGCAAAGATATACTGGAACAAGCATTAAAGCTTAAACCAACCGAGAGGTTTCTGGTGGTCGAAGGGATCATAAAGAGCTTGGATGAACCTGATAGCTCACTAGACACAATATGGGCAGACGAGGCAGAAAAGAGACTCAAAGCCTATCGAGCAGGTACCCTTAAAGCTATACCTGTCGAGGAAGTGTTCATGAAAGAATAATGCAAGTTTTATTTTCAGAACTTGCAAAACGAGAACTTGATGATGCAAGCCAATACTACGAAATTGAATTTCAAGGACTTGGAAAACAGTTTCGAGAAGAGATTAAATTGGCCGCAAAAAGGATTTCAGTATATCCAGAGGCATGGTCTGCGTAGTGAGCTTGTAATCTGGCATTACTTGGCGCTTTCACTATAGACTTCCTGAAAAATTTCTTTAACCGATTTTTGGCTTATCTTTCCAGTCTTCACTGATTTAGCGCGTTCATCCAGAAAATCTTCTAATTCATGCAATGCCATTTCTTCATCGGATGATGTGGGCAGGATTTGATTCAATACATATTCCTTCCTAATTACCATGATTGCTAAGCTATATTTGGTCGACTATAATATCGCCCTAATCAATTGAAAAATGGTGATATTTTTATGGCTCGTAATAAAATACAATTTCAGAAAGGCGTGAGTCTTCCCGAATTTCTTCAACATTACGGAACAGAAGATCAGTGCTTTGAAGCATTATATAAGTGGCGCTGGCCAAATGGGTTTCAATGTCCAAACTGCGGTCATGACAAAAGCTGTCAGTTAACCAACCGTAAATTGCGTCAATGTAATCGTTGCCATCACCAGACGTCAATAACAGCAGGCACGATACTGGAATCGACCAAATTGCCGCTAACCACCTGGTTTCTGGCCATATACCTGATAAGTCAGGCTAAGAAGAGTATTTCTGTCATACAATTAAATCGTCAATTAGGCATTTCGTACAACTCAGCCTGGGGATTGAAACACAAATTGATGCAGGTGATGATGGAGCATGATCGGGAGTATAAATTATCCGGTATTATTGAGATAGACGACGCGTACTTGGGAGGTGAGCGAACGGGTTGCAAGCCTGGCCGCGGAGCCGCTGACAAATCGCCCTTTGTAGCTGCAGTTGAAAAGAATGATGAAGGTCATCCATTGCGGATAAAGCTTTCAACCGTCAAGGGGTTTCGCAAAACGGAGATAGCTGCCTGGAGTAAGTGCCATTTAACTGCTGGCAGTACTGTCGTATCTGATGGATTGCCGTGTTTCAAAGCATTTGCTGATGAGGGATATCAGCATGATCGGATCATTTGCGGTGGAGGACGGGCATCAGTTGAAGAGCCCAAGTTTTTCTGGGTGAATACCATACTTGGAAACCTGAAAAGTACATTCCGTGGCATTTATCATGCTGTCCGACCAAAGTATATGCAGCGTTATCTGGCAGAGTTTCAATATCGTTTTAACCGGCGTTTTGACTTACGAAATTTAATTCCAAGACTTGCATATGTTGCGTTAAGAACGCCACCCATGCCAGAGAGGCTCCTTAAAGTTGGCTTAGCTTAAATGGTAATTAGGTAAGATTTTATTAACGCAAACACTATATTATGAAAATGTCGCAATGTTTTTGCGCGCTTCTATTTCGGCGATAACGATTTCGCCAAATGAAACAGTAGTTTTATTTCACTGATGTTTTTCCAGAAACAGAAAAAAGTCAGTGTTTAATAAACTGCATGGAGGATTTTCCATTGACTGAGAAGCGACAATCCAAGAATGATAAAGGGTGGAAGTCCGCCCAAAAATCGAGTCATAATATTGACTCTAGGATTGTTGACGTTGTTCGCTTTCTTGCTCGTCGTTCAGCCGAACAAGATTACAAGCGCCATTTGATAAGTACCACGTCTTTAACGCAAAAGTCAGATACGGAGTCTTAACATGCAAAAAGTTGCCATCTACGCCAGGTATAGCAGTGATCTTCAAAGTGACGCTTCGATTGAAGATCAAATCCGCGTTTGCAGTGCACGGGCCAAGCAAGAAGGCTGGGAAATCATCAACACCTATACCGATCACGGAATCAGCGGCGCAAGCCTTATGCGCCCTGGAATCCAGATGCTTATGCATGATGCCATGACAGGTAAGTTTGATGTCGTGTTGGCTGAAGGCCTGGATCGCCTGAGTAGGGATCAGCAGGATATAGCAGGCATTTATAAACGCTTTCAGTTTGCAGGAATAGCGCTTCATACTCTGTCTGATGGCGGTGAAGTCAGCGATATTCACATTGGGCTAAAGGGCACAATGAATGCCTTGTTCCTCAAGGATTTGGCCGCTAAAACCCATCGCGGTTTAAGTGGTCGTGTTGAAAAGGGCAAATCAGGCGGCGGCCTTTGCTATGGCTACCGCGTTATCAAACAAATGGATAGTAATGGCGAAGCCATCCGGGGTGACCGGGAAATTGTCGAGGAAGAAGCTGAAATCATCCGGCAGATATTCCGGGATTACGCTGCCGGTATTTCTCCCAAGAAAATCGCCCATAAGCTGAATAAAGACGGTATTGCATGTCCTTCGGGTAAAGCATGGGGCGCGAGCACAATCTACGGCAACAGAAGACGTGGCACGGGCATTATCAATAACGAACTTTATATTGGCCGGTTGGTTTGGAACCGACAGCGTTTTATCAAAGACCCGGATACCGGCAAACGCATTGCCAGATTGAATCCTGAAAAAGACTGGATCATTATGGAAGCACCGCATTTGCGCATTATTGACCAGGATTTATGGGAGAGCGCCAAAGTACGGCAGAAAGCTTTGGATGATGAACCACAATTCTGGGCAAAACAACGCCCTCAGAATTTGTTTTCCTATCTTCTAACGTGCGGTTGCTGCGGTGGCGGTATGAGTAAAGTATCCGCTGGCCGATATGGCTGTTCAACTTCACGCAATAAGGGGACATGTAGCAACAGATTGACGATCAAACAGGAAAATCTGGAGCACACCATTCTGGAAGCGCTTCAGCATTATTTGATGACCCCTGAATTGGTGAAAGTGTTCTGTGAAGAGTACACAAAACACATCAATGAGCTGCGCAGAACACGAAATGCAGCGATTGACCGTAGCAAAAAGGAATTGGCCAAGCTGGAAGTTGAGAAAGAAAAACTCATTCAGGCCATCAAAGATGGTGTTCCTGGTTCTGAGATTAAAGGGCCGATGCTCAAAATTGTAGAGCGCCGTGAGGCACTGGAGCGTTTCCTAGAGGGTAAAGAAGAAGCACCGGTGCTGTTGCACCCCAATATGTCTCTACGCTATCAGGAAGAGGTTAATGCGCTGCGCGAGTCACTGAATACAACAGAAACCAGATCAGAGGCAGCCGAACTGCTCAGAAGCCTGATTAACAAGATTGTCCTTACGCCCAAAGCGGATGGGAATGAATACGCCATTGATTTGCATGGCGACCAGGCTGGAATATTAACCGTTTCAGCAGGAAAGCAACAAAGAATCAACGAAAACGATCCTTTGTTGCAGCAAGTCAAAATGATGACCGAATCAGGTGATCAAAAAATTGGTTGGCAGGACGATTCTTGTACTGGTGAATCTTCTTCGGAAGGCAATTTGCCAGTCAAGGGTAATGCTGTTTGCGAGAATAATGAAAAGCCCCGTAAATCAAGGCTTCCTGGAAATCCTCATAACCCTATGATTATGAGGCAGGATAAGCTGGTTGCGGGGGTAGGATTTGAACCTACGACCTTCGGGTTATGAGCCCGACGAGCTGCCAGACTGCTCCACCCCGCGTCTGAAGCGAGAGATTATATAGCATCTGCCTTATTCATACCAGACTTTGATCAATTTATTGTAGAAAACAAGAGAATTGCTCGAATATGTGACAAATAAACTGTCCTAATCATGACAAATCTGTACTTATCAAACATTCCAATTCAGTAACGGTTAAGAAAATGACTTTAATAAAAAAGGAGACAACCAGAAACCCGATAACCCTACTGATTAATTTTAATCATTTTCGCCATGCCTTAAAAACTGTGATTCACAATCGAATCAAGTTATGCAGTAATACAGCGCACGGTTCTTTCCTTCCCGCTTGGCCTGGTACATGGCCGAATCCGCATTTGCCATCAAAGCTTCGATAGTCTCGCCATCTTGCGGGAAAACAGCAATACCGATACTTGAACCTATGGAAACACTATTCGCATCTTCCAATTGTATTTCAGTTTCAAAGCGCCCAAAAAGATTATCGACAAAATGATCAATTTCGTCTCGACTCTCACCCGCCAAATTGAATGCAATGACAAATTCATCACCACCCAGTCGTATTAAAATATCCTCTTTCCGGATCGTCGCCTTAAGCCGGTTGGCCACTTCGATTAAAACCTTATCACCTGCTTCATGCCCAAAATTATCGTTCACTTCTTTAAAACCATCCAGATCGATCAATAAAAGCACCAGTTGTTCACTGCTCCTTTTGGCTTTTTCAAGCATAAATTCCAGTAACTGATCACCCGCTCTTCTGTTGAATAAATGCGTCAACGGATCATGTTCAGATTCATACAATATACGCTCCATCTGGAAAGTACGTTCCGTAACGTCAATAACGAGCCCTTCTATCATAATCTCTGCTTCATTATTGTTGTAGTGATCTTCACTGAGTACAACCGAAAACAAACAATGTAGCCATCTTTCCTCACCTTCGCGAGCTTGATTGAGCCGAAGATCGCAAGCGACCTGCTTATGATTTGAAATAATTTCCTTCAGTAACTGGCTCACATAGTTCGAATCACCAAACAAATCCGGTAGATAAATATTTTTCTTATTTTGCCGACGCTCTTTTTCAGCTATGCCAATTATTTTTTGAAAAGCCCGGTTGGAAGAACGTAGATAAAAATTCTTATCCAACAAAAAAATACCGGCACTGGCGCGTTCAAAAATCAACCGGAAATGTTTTTCCATTGCTTCAACCTGCTCACGGAGCAGACGTTCCAGTTCTATGGTATCGCGTGCGGATAAAAGCAATTTATTGATATCAACAACCAGATTTCCAATATCATTGTGTTCATGCCCTTTGGGGCAAACCAACTGGCTATCTTCACCCGGTGTAATATCATGCAGGTTTGCTGCAATTGATTGAATCGGTTTAGTCAATACACGGCGCAGCATAATCAGCAACATCATGGCAACACCAAAGATTAGAACCAGCAGGATCAACATCTGTTCAAGTGCAGAGTTCTTGACATACTGATTTAATAACTCCCTATTCAGCTGGATCTGCAGTTCGCCAACTGAGTCGGATGCTTCAAATGGGTTATATAACTTAAACTGCAGAGAACCGAAATCACCCGCCAATTCATCGGCTGATGCTACTTTCATCCCCGTATTGCTTTCAATCATAGAAGCAGCAACTATATCGTTTTTTTGCAAACCCTCGATCACTTCTTTGGCTAATTCATCATTATCGAGATAGGCCGCTATTTCTGCGGGGATTTTAACCGTTACAAACAACTGCTCTATGGCTCTTTCCATAGCGTTTTGTTGAGCTGTACGATTGTAGAAATAGAATACGGTTGAAGCAAAGACAGCAAAAAAAACGGCGCCTAAAGTCACAATACGCGTAACATGTAAATGTAGTTTATTATTCATTTAATTTTGCAAACAACCGAAATATCACTCGTCATACCATTGTAGTAAGGAAAACCAGCCGTTCCTTTCCAGGAAAGCTGTATATCATTAATGTAATATTACCCGGTTGATATTGATCGAAGCGCTTGGCTTTACAGTGATTCCAGAATAAAATTTTTTCCCATATTTTACACTGGCCTGATAATCATAAAGATTTAGGTACAGTTTTTTGATCAGACTGTGCCCACGTCCCATATATTTCCATCTTTTGGTACCATGTCAGCGTTTAACACCGCTGTCAACATTCACGATAACGACGATATCCCCCTATACATTAGCAAGAAGTGAAACTTGAAATGCTACTATAATGATCAAAGTTCGCATAGTCAAAATACACAATTCAGGTTAAATCTGATTGTATTCAATGTAATACCATGATCCAGCGGCTCCTTTAGAGTCAACAGACACCGCCCTGTTTTCGAATCTTGGCATAATCTAATTACGCTTTTAACATCCGACAAAAACTGAGTCACAGTAGCTCAAAATCAGTTTCAGATGTTGATATCAAAGGTCTGTCTACACTGCAATCTCTTTCTCGATTTGGCATATAAACCCCATGGAAACGCTACACCCAACATACCTCAGGAAAAGAGATCAAGACATACCAATTATGCGAGTTTCCGATCAATTTTTTTGTCAGATAAATACTGAATGATTTTCGTAAACCAGGCTGTAACGCGTATAATAGCCCTCTCAAAAAAATTAACGGCCAATCTTTCGATTTAAGTATTAGAAAATGATGCAGGAATCCCCGTCAACACAACCGCCACAAGAAGAAAATCAAATCATTGCAGAGCGCCGCTCCAAATTGACTACATTGCGCCAGAATGGCAATGCATTTCCGAACACTTTCCGTCGCAATCATCTAGCCGCAGCATTGCATACACAATATGGTGAATATTCGAAGGAAACTTTAGAAGAAACACCCATACCCGTAAAAGTAGCCGGACGCATGATGCTCAAGCGCGTCATGGGTAAAGCTAGTTTTGCCACAACTCAGGACATGAGCGGAAGGATACAATTATTCATTTCCAACAACGATACGGGTGAAGCGGAACACGCAGCGTTCAAGCACTATGACCTTGGCGATATACTGGGTGCTGAGGGAACTTTGTTCAAAACTAAAACCGGCGAACTATCAATACGGGTAAACCAGCTGCATTTACTGACTAAATCACTGCGCCCACTCCCAGAAAAATTCCATGGTCTGGCCGACCAGGAACAAAAATACCGCCAACGCTATCTCGACCTGATTACCAATGAAGAAACGCGTAATGTTTTTAAGATGCGCTCAAAGATTATTCAGGCAATGCGGGAATTTTTTGTCGCACGAGGTTATCTTGAAGTTGAAACGCCAATGATGCACCCGATACCCGGCGGCGCTACTGCCCGCCCTTTTGTGACACACCATAACGCGCTTGATATGGAGCTATTCCTTCGTATAGCACCCGAGCTGTATCTCAAACGCCTGGTTGTCGGCGGCATGGAAAAAGTCTTTGAAATTAACCGCAACTTCAGGAATGAGGGCATCTCTACGCGGCATAATCCGGAATTCACCATGCTCGAATTCTACGAGGCTTATCAGGATTTCACCTATTTAATGGATTTTACTGAAGAAATGCTGCGTACTATTTCACAATCGGTGCTCGGCACAACTTCAATGATGTATCAGGAACGCGAAGTCGATTTCGGCAAGCCATTTTCCCGCATGACGATCGTACAAGCCATACTGCAATTTCATCCGGAATATACTGAAACGCAACTCTGCGATCGAGATTTTCTGATTAACCGCATGGAAGATCTAGATATTCAATACAATTCCAATGACGGGATAGGCGGACTGCAATTATCACTCTTTGATGAAACAACAGAGCATTTATTGTTTGAACCTACATTTATCGTTGACTACCCGGCAGAAGTGTCCCCACTGGCCCGGCGAAATGACAACAATTCTGAAATCACCGACCGGTTTGAACTATATATTGCAGGACGCGAAATTGCCAATGGATTCTCAGAATTAAACGACCCCGAAGATCAAGCGTCACGATTCAAAGAACAAGCTCAAGCAAAAGATGCGGGTGACCACGAGGCAATGCATTACGACGCAGACTACATTCGGGCACTCGAATATGGGTTACCCCCAACTGCGGGTGAAGGAATTGGCATAGATCGGCTAGTCATGCTATTCACCAATAGCCCGAATATCCGCGATGTTATTCTGTTCCCGCAGTTACGTTCAGAAGATTAGTTCAACTTTAAGAATCAGCTTATCCCCTAGGATGATGCTTGGCGTGGATCTGTTTCAAACGCTCACTGGCAATATGCGTATAAATCTGTGTTGTAGAAATATCCGCATGACCCAATAGCAACTGTACAACACGCAAATCCGCACCATGGTTCAACAAATGTGTCGCAAAGGCATGACGAATGGTATGCGGGGAAAGCGATTTCGATATCCCAACAGCTTTGGCGTGTCGCTTAATCAAATACCAGAACGCCTGACGCGTCATGGCACCGCCACGCGCTGTAACAAAAACCGTGTCAGTTACGATACCTTGAAGTAACAATGGTCGCGATTGCCTCGTATAGCGATTCAACCATTCCATTGACTCCTCTCCGAGTGGGGTCAGGCGTTCTTTCATACCTTTCCCCATTACTCTGACCACCCCCATATCCTGACTGACTTGTGAGTATTTCAAATTTATCAGTTCAGAAACACGCAACCCACTGGCATACAGCACTTCAAGCATTGCACGGTCACGCAGCCCCAATGGTGTGTTCAAATTCGGTGACTGCAACAACAACTCAACTTCATGTTCAGACAAACTTTCTGGCAAGCTACGAACCAGTTTCGGTGCTGCAATATTCAAACTTGGATCAACTGTTATTTTTCCTTGCCGCAATAAATAACGATAAAAACGCTTCAAGCTCGATAATTCACGGCTTGTCGTACTGGCTTTTTTCTTTGCTTCAACCCTTGACGCCATGAAATCAAGCAAATCAGTATGACTTGCATCAACTATACATTCTTTTTTTTGGCCATTATGATTACTCAACCAGTCGGCAAATACTTGCAAATCATTACGGTAACTCTGTAATGTGTTACGCGCAAGCCCATCTTCCAGCCATAACGTGTCAAAAAATTCGTCAAGAATTCCTGCATTTTGTTCAGATACTTTCATGTTTCAATAACCATCGTTTAATTTGTAAAGGATTGCCTTCGCTGGCGTTCATAAAACCACCTAATCCGCCATTTTTGGCAATAATTCTATGACACGGAATAATAATCGGAATTTTATTGGCACCACATGCCCGTCCCACTGCTCGAGGTGCAGAATGTATTTTCTGTGCGATCTCAGCATAACTTGAAGTTTGGCCACTTGGTATCACTTGTATCTGCTGCCAAACCCGGCGTTGATGAACCGTCCCATTAATATGCAATGAGAGATCAAACTTAAAGGCCGGATCTAATAAATAGGCCGCTAACTGCTTACAAACTTCATTGGCTAGCGGTGAATCAGGTTCCTGCAATGGCGCATCAAGCGGTAAATAATCAATTTCTGTCAACCAATCTTCGTCGGTGCATATTCCTAAAACCGCAAAAGGGGCCAACATCTTAGCCTGATATTTTTTCTCGTGTCGTTCTATCATTTTTGTCCATTAATTTTAGGACTGTATTTTGGTAATTCGGTACAAAAATTATACACAATATTTTTAAGACTTCAACATTGTACTTAAGTTGCATAACATAAAAATTTTGTAGGATTTCTCTTATGTTATGCCACTGAATAAATAATATGTCAAGTAAAATGCCATCAACTACAATGCTTTAGTTTTGCTAAAAATTGAATTAGGGTGGCATTGCTTGAATAAACAAAGAAAAAAGCCTCCGTCTAATAAATCAGACCGGAGGCATTTTAGAGGCAGGTTTAATTACTTTTGAATTATTCTTTTATCGCACTGGATAATAATAAATCGTTCAGCCGTCTAACAAAGGCCGCAGGATCTTCCGGCTGACCACCTTCAGCCAATAACGCCTGATCAAACAAGATATGACTCCAGTCTTCAAAGTGTGTCTCTTCGGTTTTAAGACGTTTAACCATGGGATGATGCGGATTAATTTCGAGTATCGGTTTGGTATGTGTCACCTGCTGCCCAGCCTGCTTTAACAAGCGCTCCAAATTACCGCTCATATCATAAGTATCTGCAACCAGACAAGCCGGAGACTCGGTCAAACGCAAAGTAATTCGTACTTCCTTAACTTTTTCGTCCAGCACATCCTTCATTTTTTTGATGAGATCTTCGTACTCGGCGCTTTCCTTTTCATGCTCTTCTTTTTCTGCCTCATCTTCAAGATCACCTAGTTCCAGTCCACCTTTAGCTACAGATTGAAGCTGTTTACCCTCAAACTCTGTCAAGTGACTGACCAGCCATTCATCTACACGATCAGCTAATAACAGCACTTCGATACCTTTCTTGCGGAATACTTCCAAATGCGGACTGCTTTTTGCGGCTTTCAGGCTATCCGCGGTAACAAAGTAAATCTTTTCCTGCCCTTCTTTCATTCGGGCCATATAATTAGCCAGCGAAACTTCAGGCATTTCTGATTCACTTTCCGTTGTAACAAAACGTAATAATTTCGCGATTCGTTCACGATTGGCGAAATCTTCACCCACACCTTCTTTCAGAACCTGACCGAATTCTTTATAAAATGTTTTAAATTTCTCTTTTTCTTCATCGGTTTCACCTTTGGCCAGATCTTCAATCATTCCCAAGATTTTCTTGATCGATCCTGAGCGGATTGCATCAATATCTTTGGATTCTTGTAAAATTTCGCGTGAAACATTCAAGGGTAAACTGTTTGAATCGATAATGCCGCGGACAAAACGCAAATAATTCGGCATTAATTTTTCTGCATCGTCCATAATGAATACACGCTGTACATAGAGCTTAATACCATGACGGTGTTCACGATCAAACAGATCGAAAGGAGCACGTGATGGGATATAAAGCAGTTGTGTATATTCCTGGCGGCCTTCAACGCGAGAATGAACAAATGTTAAAGGCGGTTCAAAATCATGGGCAACATGTTTGTAGAACTCATGATATTGCTCTTCCGATATTTCATTCTTGGGACGTGCCCATAATGCATTGGCCTGATTAATCGTTTCATCTTCATCAGAGATGATATTTTTCTTTTCTTCTTCAGACCATTCCTCTTTCTTCATCAAGATCGGTAATGTAATATGGTCTGAATATTTGCGGATAATATTGCGTATCCGGAATCCATTAATGAGATCATCCTCTCCTTCACGCAAATGTAAAATAATCTCTGTTCCACGCGATTCTTTGGTTACCGTTTCCAGAGTATAATCCCCTTCTCCGCCAGATTCCCAGCAAACACCATGCTCGGCAGTCAGTCCTGCCCGTCTGGTCAGTAATGTTACTTTGTCAGCCACTATAAAAGCAGAGTAGAAACCTACGCCGAACTGTCCGATCAAATGAGCATCCTTAACCTGATCGCCAGTCAATGAATTAAAAAATTCCCGCGTCCCCGACTTGGCAATGGTACCGATATGATCTATCACTTCCTGTCTTGACATTCCGATACCATTATCTGAAACGCTAATGGTTCGAGCTTCACTATCAAAGCTCACTTTAATTTTCAGGTCAGGATCGTCTTCATATAATGCCGCATCAGCCAGTCCCTCAAACCGAAGTTTGTCAGCCGCATCGGATGCATTTGAAATCAGCTCGCGCAGAAATATTTCCTTATTACTGTATAAGGAATGAATCATCAACTTTAACAGTTGTTTAGCTTCGGCCTGGAAACTTAAGTGTTCTTTTGTTGTTTCAGCTTGCACAGTTCTCTCCTTAAATTTAACAGGTAATTAAACTGGGGGTAATTTTTTAAAACTCAATAGGCTATGACCAGTTAACGCATAATAACTGGTCATCTGTTTAAGAATCTGAAGAGTTAGTCCGATATCACGCGCGGGCAACCTGCCTTGAATCAAGCCCACCATAACCACGTAACAGACTTGCGATAACTACATTGAATTCTGAATCGCGTAAAGACTCAATCCCATCAGTGACTGGGGAAATAGTCCCAACAATAAAACTGCCAGTCCGTTAGCACTAAACAGCAGTTTAACATCGCTTTTAACAATGATCGGTGTATCGGTCTCGGGCGCGTCAAAATACATTAATTTAACTATTCTTAAATAATAGAATGCACCGATTAATGAAAATAAGACAGCCGCCACCGCTACCCATATGAATCCAGCATTAACGGCAGCCTGAAGCACAGCAAGTTTTGCATAAAAACCCACCATCGGCGGTATACCTGCTAAAGAAAACATCAATATCAAGGTCATAAAAGCATACCACGGATTTCTTTTACTCAACCCTTTAAAGTCACTGATGTTCTCTGCTTCAAATCCGCTTCGGCTTAAAATCATAATCATCGCAAATGTGCCTAGTGTCATAACCACATAGGTGATGACATAGAATAAGGCAGAGCTGTATCCGTTCCAATCCGCGCTGATAAATCCGAGTAAGACGAAACCCATATGAGAAATGGTTGAATACGCCAGCATGCGTTTAATATTGGTTTGCGCAATAGCCGCAATGTTACCAATCGCCATAGACAAGACCGCCATAATTACCAGCATGCCTTGCCAGTCAGCAACCATATCGCCCAGTCCGTCAATTAATAACCGCATTACAAAAGCAAAAGCGGCAAGTTTTGGGGCAGAACCGATAAACAAAGTAATGGCCGTTGGCGCACCTTGATAAACATCCGGAGCCCACATGTGAAAGGGCGCCGCACTTAATTTAAAGCCAATACCGGCCACTATAAAGACCAAACCAACTACAAGCACTTCATGGTGAGCGACTTCACTTCGTATCGCATCGGCAATACTTTGAACATGCAGCGAACCAGTTGCACCGTATACCATGGACATGCCGTAAAGTAGAAAACCGGATGCCAATGCACCTAGAACGAAAAATTTCATTGCCGCCTCGGTGGCTTCAAACGAATCACGCCGCAGCGCAACCATGGCATATAAAGAGAGCGACAATAATTCCAGGCCAATATAAAGTGTCAGCAAATGACTGGCCGAAATCATGACCATCATGCCCATTGTGGCAAATAAAATAAGACTAAAGAATTCGCCGGTCAAAATACCACGGTCACTCACATAGGTATACGAATAAATCAAGACAGCCGAAACGGTGGCATAGACCATTAATTTCAGAATGTCTGCCATGGTGTCATCTACAAACATCCCCGAAAAGGTAAATGTTGTCTCTTCGGATAATGATGTAAAGGTCAGAAAAGCACATCCTATTAAAGTCAGTTGGGTCAACCAATAGGCTATGTAGCGTTTTTTTTCACCAGCTGCAAGATCGGCCAGCATAACCACGCACACCATTACAAGTATAAAAATCTCAGAGTAAGCTGGTGAAAAATCAGGTGGTAAAAAATTCATTAATCGTTCATCCTCAAAATGAGAAATTTATTATTCTAAAATCACATTACAGTTTGCTGTTGTCGACATGCATCAGCAGATTATCAACGGTTGCGTGCATAACCTCAGTCAATGGGAATGGATATACGCCAAACCATAAAACAGCAATCGCAAAAATGGCAAGAATGGCGAATTCACGTTTTGATATATCCTGCAACCCTTCAACTGCAGGACTGGCGACTGCACCGAAAATCACACGTTTATACATCCATAACGTATATGCCGCTCCAAAAATCAAAGTGGTTGCAGCCAAAAAGGCATACCAGAAATTGACTTTTACGGCTCCCATAATCACCATAAATTCACCAACAAAACCACTGGTTCCTGGCAATCCGGCATTCGCCATGGCAAACAGCATAAAGAAAGCGGCGAAAACCGGCATTTTATTAACAACGCCGCCGTAATCCGCTATCTGTCTCGAATGCAGTCTGTCGTACAAAACTCCTACACATAAGAACATGGCGCCGGATATGAAACCATGTGAGATCATTTGAACCATTGCACCTTCAATACCGTAAGCATTAAAGATAAAGAAACCCAAGGTAACAAATCCCATATGCGCAACAGACGAATAAGCAATCAGTTTTTTCATGTCAGCCTGCATCAGCGCAATAAGACCGATATATACGACGGCTATCAACGACAACACGATCATCATTTCAGCAAGATAATGACTGGCATCGGGGGTTATCGGTAATGAAAAACGTAAAAAACCATAACCGCCGAGTTTTAACATGATTGCAGCCAGTACGACTGAACCACCGGTAGGTGCTTCAACGTGCGCATCGGGCAACCAGGTATGTACTGGCCACATTGGAACCTTTACTGCAAATGCAAGCAGAAAAGCAATAAATATCAAGATTTGTGCATTAAGCGGTATCGGCAGGTGATGATAATCTTCTATCGAGAAACTACCGCCGGAAGACTGGTATAAATAAATAAAGGCAACCAGCATCAACAAAGAGCCTAGCAGGGTATACAGGAAAAACTTAATCGCTGCATAAACCCGATTCGGACCTCCCCAGATACCGATGATCAGAAACATCGGTATCAATGAGGCTTCCCAGAAAACATAAAACAAAACGGCATCCAACGAAGCAAATACACCATTGACGATGCCTGACATCATCATGAATGCGCCCATGTATTGCGACACACGTTCTTGTATGACTTGCCATCCCGCAACGACGACCAGCGGTGTGATGAAGCAATTCAATAAAATCAGCGGCATTGAAATACCATCTACACCGAGATGATAATTCACATTAAAACGTTCAAACCATGAATGATTCTCAACAAACTGCATTGTACTTGTTGACGTGTCAAACCCGGTATATAGCGGAATAGCCACCAGAAAACCCAATATAGATCCTGCTAATGCTATCCAGCGCGCCAGCTGAGCATTACGATCACCACCGGTAGCAAATACGGCTACTCCAAATAAAATGGGCAGCCAGATAATCAGACTTAAAAGTGGGATACCAAACAACATGCTTAATCCGTTTTAATTGTTAGTGTTTATCGATTCAAGTGAGAAATTGTCAATATTATTGGGCTTTTGAAATACGTCAGTACAACCACAGAGTTAGTATTGCAAAAATTCCCACGATCATCGTAAAAGCGTAATGATAGATATAACCCGTCTGGACACGTTTTACTACTGTTGCAAACCAGCCAACCATTTTCGCGGAACCGTTTACAATCAATCCATCAATCAATTTAATGTCGCCAAATTTCCAAAAAAATGTTCCAAGCTTTCTAGTTCCACCCGCAAACAGCCAGGAATACAGTTCATCTATATAATATTTTTTGTCGAGAATGACGTAAATCGGTTTGAAAGTTTCTTTTATCTTTCCAGGTATATCGGGTTTTGCGATATATAAAAACCAAGCTGTGAAAATTCCGGCTATGGACAACCAGAATGGCGGTGTCGCCAAGGCATGCATCATCATTCCGACAACTCCGGTGAATTCGGCGCCGAGTTTTACAATTGCATCATGCTCGGGTGACACGTAAATCGCATTACTAAAATATTCGCCGAATACCATTGGCCCGATAAACCACCCTGCCCCTACTGTCGGGATTGCCAATATCACCAACGGTAACGTAACAACCCAAGGTGATTCATGCAAATGGGATTTGGTATGTTCATCCATTCGCGGCTGACCGTGAAATGTCATAAACAGTAGTCTGAACGTGTACAACGCTGTGACAAACACAGTTGCCAGCACACAAAAATAGGCAAAACCGATCATCGGATTATTGGCATGCCCAACCGCTTCAATAATGGCATCCTTCGAGAAGAATCCTGAGAAACCCGGAACACCTGCACTCGCTAATGCAGCGATGAACATTGTCCAGTACGTGATTGGCATGTATTTTTTGAGTCCGCCCATTTTTTCCATATTCTGTTCGTGGTGCATGGCGATAATCACCGACCCTGCACCAAGGAACAGCACGGCTTTAAAGAAAGCGTGCGTCATTAAATGAAATATTGCGGCAGAATACGCTGATGCACCGAGCGCCACGGTCATATACCCAAGTTGTGACAAGGTTGAGAATGCCACGACCCGTTTGATGTCGTTCTGCACAACCGCCACCAGAGCCATAAAAAATGTTGTTATACCACCCACAACCAGAATGGTTGATAGCGCCACATCGGATAGTTCAAATAATGGCGACATTCTCGCCACCATAAAAATGCCGGCCGTGACCATTGTTGCGGCATGAATCAAGGCTGAAATTGGTGTAGGGCCTTCCATTGAGTCCGGCAACCAGACATGTAAAGGAAACTGCGCTGACTTACCCATAGCGCCGATAAACAACAAAATGCAGATCACGGTCATTAATAACCATGAAGAGCCGGGAATCAATTCAATGGTTTCCTTCGCCATATCAGGTGCATTTTCAAATACGGTCGCATAATCAAGCGACCCGAAATACATCAATACTAAAGCAATACCTAACAGGAAACCGAAATCACCTACTCTGTTAACCAAGAATGCTTTCAAATTCGCATAAATGGCCGTTGGTCTTGTATACCAGAACCCAATCAACAAATAAGATACCAGTCCAACAGCTTCCCAGCCAAAGAACAGCTGCAGGAAATTGTTCGACATGACCAGCATCATCATTGAGAACGTGAATAAGGATATGTAACTGAAGAAGCGTTGATAACCAGGGTCACCATGCATGTATCCAATGGTATAGATATGCACCATTAACGATACCAAACTCACAATAACCATCATCGTTGCCGATAACTGATCAATCAGGAATCCTATTTCTAAGCTTGTGTCACCCATCACCAGCCAAGTATAAACGGCTCCGTTGAAAACATTACCTTCCAATACATCCCAAAAAATGATACAGGATGCAATCAACGAAACGAAAACCAACGATATGGTTATTCGATGACTCCAAGTTGTTCCGATATAGCGGCCAAATAATCCGGCTATGATGGCGCCTATCAGCGGTGCAATTGGCACCAATAAATAAAGTGTCTGCATCTTTATTGATTAATATCAGTTATATTTTTTTATAGTCAACAACGTACCGGTCTTGCATTATCCTTTTAATCGATCCAGATCATCGACATTAATGGTACGTAAATTACGGAACAGTACGACAAGAATTGCTAGGCCGATTGCCGCCTCAGCCGCGGCTACGGTAAGGATGAAAAATACAAATATCTGTCCCGATATATCCTGAAGATAGTGCGAGAAGGCTACAAAGTTTATATTGACGGCCAGCAGCATCAGTTCAATCGACATCAGAATGATAATCACATTTTTCCGATTCAGAAAAATGCCAATGATGCCTATCGCGAACAAGATCGCTCCCAGCACTAGATAATGTGATAACGATACCAAACTAACACCCTCTTCTTAATTAAACTTATTGCTTTTGTTTTTAGAAAACGCTGTGGTTAATCTTTTTTTTCAGCCGGCATGGAAACAATACGCAATCTTTCGTCTTTTTTCACACTGACTTGTTTTGCAATATCCAGTGATTTCTTATCGTCGCGATGACGTAATGTCAACGCTATCGCTGCCACCATCGCCACTAAAAGCAATACTGCCGCCAGTTCAAAAGCGTAAACATATTCTGTATAAAGCAGCCGTCCTAATTCTTTGGTATTACTGTAATCCGCTCCTTTTGGTTCAGGTACCGGCATTTCTTCCAGACTGAAATAGGAACCGGTCATAATCAACGCTATTTCTGCTACGATAACAAGCGCAATGATTCCACCAACCGGGAACCATCTCCAGAATCCTTCTCGTAATCGGGCCAGATTTATATCCAGCATCATGACAACAAACAGGAACAAAACCATCACGGCACCGACATACACCAGCACTAATGTGATGGCTAAGAATTCTGCCTCCAGCAAGAGCCACAAACCGGCACAGGTTATAAACGACAATACCAGCAGTAAAGCGGAATATACCGGGTTACGGGAAGTCACAACACCTAGTGCTGAAACGATTAGTATTGCTGAAAAAACGTAAAATATTATATCCTGAAAATTCATGTTTACTTACCAGCCAAAATCAACGGTAACGTGCATCGGTTTCTCTATCTTTGGCTATCTGTTCTTCATACCGGTCTCCGATAGCGAGCAGCATCTCTTTGGTGTAGATCAAATCACCGCGTTTTTCTCCGTGATATTCCAGTATACGCGTCTCAACAATCGAATCCACCGGACAGGATTCTTCACAAAACCCACAAAAAATACATTTACTCAAATCAATATCATAGCGCGTTGTTCTTCTTGTACCATCTTCACGCTGTTCAGAGTCAATCGTAATTGCCATGGCAGGACAAACTGCCTCACACAATTTACAAGCAATACAGCGCTCTTCGCCGTTAGGATAACGTCGCAGCGCATGCAAACCACGAAAACGCGGTGACATCGGCGTCTTTTCTTCCGGATAATGTACGGTAATTTTAGGCTTGAACATGTACCGCCCTGTAACCATCATCCCTTTCCACAACTCCAGTAATAGAAAGGTACTAAAAAACTTTTTTATTCGATTCATAATATTTGCTCTTTTTAGAACCAAAGATTGAATGGGAAATCATTCCGTACTGATTCAGGCAGCTGCATTATCAACCCTAAAACAACAATCCAAATCAGTGTTATCGGAATAAACACTTTCCAGCCCAGTCTCATAATCTGGTCGTAACGATATCTTGGGAAAGTCGCACGGAACCAGAGGAAAAAGAATAATAAAAATGCAATTTTAATCAGGAGCCATAAAAATCCGGGGATCATATTAAACGGCGTGATATCTACCGGTGGCAGCCAGCCGCCCAGGAACATCAATGCCGTCAATGTTGCGACCAGAATCATATTGGCATATTCCGCCAGGAAGAATACTGTAAAGGCCATACCGGAATAATCGACATGAAACCCGGCAACAATCTCCGATTCCCCTTCAGCCACGTCAAACGGTGCACGATTGGTTTCCGCTACACCCGATATGAAATAAACCAGGAACATTGGAAATAAAGGAATCAGATACCAGTTGAGCATGCTACCGCCTTGTTGTCCGGTCACGATATCACCAAGGTTAAGACTTTGAGACATCATCAAAACGCAGACCAATGCAAAACCCATCGCGAGTTCATACGAAACTACCTGTGCTGCAGACCGCATCGCACCCAGAAAAGCGTATTTAGAGTTTGACGCCCAACCTGCAATGATCACGCCATAGATGCCCATTGACGTCATCGCCAAGATATACAGCAGCCCGGCATTGATATCAGCCAGAACCAGTTCTGGTGAAAAAGGTACAACTGCCCATGCCGCCAAGGCTGGCATAATGGTCAGTATCGGAGCCAGAATGAAAAGATACTTGTTCGCACCTGTCGGTACGACAATTTCTTTCATCAAGGCTTTGACTGCATCGGCTATTGGCTGTCCCCAGCCACGCAACCACGGTATGCCGAAGAATGTCACACGATTGGGGCCTACACGTATCTGCATGTAAGCAATGATTTTACGTTCGGCAAAAGTCAGATAAGCAACACCCAGCAACAACGGAACAATAATAGCCAGTATTAAAGTCAGATTTTTTGCAAACGTGAACAGCATGATGCCCCACTCTGTTCCGAATAACTGTTCAAACAATTGTTGTATCGCTTCCATCAATTCATTCCAATTCTTAGCATCACAGTTTTTCTACCGAAATTTCACCAAACATCTCACCGAGTGCAATCGTTTTGGGGTGTGCAGTCGCAATGCGTACACAGTTACCAGGTAGTTTTTCATCACAAGCTGCTTCTAGCTGTATAGTCTCTGTTCCCTGAGTGACCTTAACTTGATCACCGGCGCTGATACCCAGTGTATTCATTATTTCCTCAGGCAACCACGCGCAAATGGAGGATGCATCCTTCGTCTGTTGCAACGATTGCGCACGTCGGACAATAGAGTCAGCCTGGTATATGGGCACTTCACCTATACGCTGCACTGCATTCCCGTTGCCACTTTCTAAATGAATTTCCATCACCTTAACGTCATTGTTGAGGTATTGGCTTACATCCGTATTGTCACTAAATACAGCTTCACGGACTTGTTCCGGTGTATCGAAGTCGAAATCGTCAAGATCCAGCAAATTACCTAAAACTCTCAGGACTTTCCACCCCGGGCGCGCATCACCCAACGGAGCCACCACCCCATTAAAACTCTGCACTACTCCCTCTGTATTCACAAAGGTGCCGGATGTTTCGCTAAACGGCGCTATAGGCAACATCACATCAGCGTATTCTGGAATATTCCCTTTATATGCTGTTAACGAAACAACAAAATCAGCAGCTTTGATAGCTTGCATTGCTTGTTGTGAATTATACGTATCAAATTCCGGTTCTACATTCATCAAAATATAGGCACGGCTTTTATTGTCAGATACTGGATTCAGCATCTGCGCAGCATTCAAACCCGCAATCGCTCCAGGATGAAGCCCAATTTTCAATCCAATACTGGATAAATCCGGAATTGCACCGGCAATATAGGCGCCAACACTGTTCGCTGCTTCACCTAGAATGCCATAACTTGCCCCTGTCACTTTTGCAAGTGCAGCTGCCAAGACTTGGATTTTGGCATAATCCGGGTGATGCTGCGTCATGTTACCCAAGTAAACTGCAGCTGGCGCATTGTCAACCAGACTTTGTGCAATTACCGCATTGTTGGTTTCTTCCGATTCCTGGACTGCAGCCAATAACTGCTGTAATGATTCCGGTTCAGATACACCTTTTAACCGAATCGCATGTTTTAATACCGATGCCAACGTACTTGCAATTACATTAGGTGCAACAATCGCTTTGTTACTGATTTTAATCAGCAAATCATCATCACACGGATTAATGACATTCAATTGCAAACCTTTTTTAACAGCCTGCCTGATACGTTGCGCGATAAGCGGGTGATCTTTACGTAACGTGCTGCCGACTACCAAAACTGATTTCAGTTCCGAAATTGCCGCAATACTGGTTCCCAACCACGGCACACCGCTTAACGCTTTATCTGCAGAAAAATCAGACTGGCGCAAACGATGATCAACATTACCAGATCCTATGCCACGTATTAATTTTTGCAGCAAATATAATTCTTCGGTGGTGCTATGCGGTGACCCCAGTGCACCGACAGCCGCTGCACCATATTTATCTTTCGTTTCCAGAAGCTTATTCGCAGTGAACTCCAGGGCTTCTTGCCATCCACAGGGTTGCCACTGTCCCTCACGTTTGATCATGGGCTGCGTCAACCGATCTTCCGAATTCAATCCTTCATAAGAAAAACGATCTTTATCCGATAACCAGCATTCGTTGATTGATTCGTTATCACGCGGCAAAACACGCATGACACGATCATGTTTGACTTGAATAATCAGATTGGAACCCAGTCCGCAATGCGGACTGATTGATTTTCTCCGGGATAACTCCCATGTTCTGGCTGAATAGCGAAATGGTTTGCTGACCAGTGCACCGACCGGGCATAAATCAATGACATTACCCGATAATTCAGAATCAACCGTTTTATCAACAAAAGACAAAATTTCGGAATGTTCGCCGCGCCCTGCCATACCAAGCTCCATGATACCGGCAATCTCCTGCCCGAATCGAACACAACGCGTGCAATGTATGCAACGTGTCATATCAGTTGATATCAAGGGCCCGAGGTTTTTGTTGCTGACGACCCGCTTATCCTCCTGATAACGCGAACCGCTAGCGCCATAACCAACCGCCAGATCCTGTAATTGACATTCACCGCCTTGGTCACAAATGGGGCAATCAAGCGGATGATTAATCAATAGAAATTCCATCACTCCTTTTTGCGCTGTTACAGCCTGTTTGGAGTGGGTATAAACCTTCATGCCTTCCATTACAGGCGTTGCACACGCAGGCAATGGTTTTGGCGCCTTTTCAACTTGCACCAAGCACATACGGCAATTGGCCGCTATCGATAATTTCTTATGGTAACAAAAATGCGGGATATAGACTCCGACCTCCTTGGCGCCATCCATGATGGTGCTGCCTTTGGGCACAGATACTTGCTTACCGTCGATTTCGATATTGATCATCGGTTAAAATTCTTGTTATTTAAAAACGCTTAAAACTGAAACACTTACTGTGTGATCGTGCTTATTTTCTATTCTTCTTTATATACTAGGCAGTTATACCATACATTTCTTGTGCTCAATATGATAAGCAAACTCGTCCCTGAAGTGTTGAATCATGGCACGTACCGGCATGGCTGCGGCATCACCCAGTGCACAAATCGTTCTACCCTGAATGTTATCCGCGATGTCATCCAGCAAATCCAGATCTTCCTGGCGACCTTCACCGTGTTCGATCCGATGCACAATACGGTAGAGCCAGCCTGTTCCTTCCCTGCAAGGTGTACATTGCCCGCATGATTCTTCATAATAAAAATATGACAGTCTTTCCAAGGCTCTTACCATACAAGTCGTATCATCCATAATAATGACGGCGCCTGATCCAAGCATCGAACCCGCCTTGGCTATGGAGTCATAGTCCATATCGGTTTGCATCATGACGTCACCGGGCAATACAGGCATGGATGATCCTCCCGGAATACATCCTTTTAATTTTCGGCCGCCACGCATACCGCCCGCCAATTCGAGCAATTCAGCAAAGGGGGTCCCTAATGGTATTTCATAATTTCCAGGCTTATTCACATGCCCTGATACCGAAAATATTTTAGTTCCCCCATTATTCGGTTTCCCAAGGTTCAGATAAGCTTCACCACCATGCCGGATAACCCAGGGAACCGATGCAAACGTTTCAGTATTATTGATAGTAGTCGGCTTGCCATACAAACCATAATTCGCTGGAAATGGCGGTTTAAAACGCGGCTGTCCTTTTTTGCCTTCAATAGACTCCAATAATGCGGTTTCTTCACCGCAAATATACGCACCATAACCATGGTGATTATAAAGTTGGAAGCTAAAAGACGAGCCTAATATATTTTCTCCGAGATACCCTGCCGCACGCGCCTCATCAACGGCTTCTTCCATACGTTCGTAGGTTTCCCAAATTTCACCATGGATGTAATTATAACCCGCTTTGGCACCCATCGCATACGCGGCTATAATCATTCCTTCAATCAGTATATGCGGGTTGTAACGCAGAATATCCCGATCTTTGAATGTTCCAGGCTCTCCTTCGTCAGAATTGCAAACAATATATTTTTCACCCTCATAATCCTTGGGCATGAAACTCCATTTCAGACCCGTCGGGAATCCTGCCCCACCGCGTCCACGTAATGCAGATTTTTTGACTTCTTCTATAACCTCTTCCGGCGAAATTTTGTTATTCAGAATTTTCTTCAGTGCAGCATAACCATCCCGAGATTCATAACTTCTTAAACGCCAATTTTCCGGATCTTTAGGATCGACGCCATTTAGCAATGTTAGTGGATATTCTTTCATTTTTTTAATTCTTCTAACATTTCATCAATTTTTTCATTCGACATGAAACTGCACATGCGTTTGTTATTAACCAATAACACAGGCGCATCGCCGCAAGCCCCCATACATTCGCCTTCCTTCAAGGTGAATTTACCATCGGAAGTCGTTTCATTAAAGCCTATACCCAGTTTTTGCTTTAGATAACCGGCGGCATCATTACCCCCTGATAATGCGCAGGGCAAGTTTGTACAAACTGTGATTTTATATTGTCCAACCGGCTCAAGGTCGTACATATTATAAAAAGTCGCCACTTCATAAACCGCTATTGGTGGCATACCAAGGTATTCAGCCACAAAATTCATCGTTTCACTGGCGAGCCACCCTTTTTCTTCCTGTGCGATGGCAAGCGCGGACATCACAGCAGATTGTTTCTGGTCAGCAGGATATTTGGCTATCTCGTGATCTATTTTTTTTAAGGATTCAGCACTTAACATTTCGATTATCTATCTATTTCACCAAACACGATATCTTGCGTGCCTATGATCGCCACAACATCGGCAATCATATGGCCTCTTGACATTTCATCGAGTGCAGCAAGATGCGCAAATCCGGGCGCTCTTATTTTCAGCCTATATGGTTTGTTTGCACCATTTGACACCAAATAAATACCAAATTCACCTTTAGGATGCTCCACACCAACGTACGCCTCACCAGGTGGCACGTGAAAACCTTCGGAGAACAATTTGAAGTGATGTATCAATTCCTCCATGTTCTGCTTCATACTTACACGCGGCGGCGGTGCAACTTTATAATTATCGGTAATAACTGGCCCCGGGTTTTTACGCAACCAATCCACACATTGTCTAATAATCCGGTTGGATTGACGGAATTCTTCCATGCGCACTAAATAACGGTCATAGCAATCGCCATTGGCACCTACCGGTATATCGAATTCTAGTTTGTCATAGACCTCATAGGGTTGTTTTTTCCGCAAATCCCATTCTACCCCGGATCCCCTTAACATTGGCCCTGTAAACCCTAACGCCTTCGCCCGCTCCGGACTCACTACACCGACATCAACCAGTCGCTGTTTCCAGATACGATTGT
Source organism: Nitrosomonas sp. (assembly GCA_020446045.1). Classification (GTDB taxonomy): domain Bacteria; phylum Pseudomonadota; class Gammaproteobacteria; order Burkholderiales; family Nitrosomonadaceae; genus Nitrosomonas. The sequence goes on along the minus strand of JAGRFM010000009.1, from coordinate 6,732 downwards.
CGGTTAATAATGTTTCGTACTCGTCAACATACTGCGGGAATCTTTCGGTAAAGTCTTCGATAAAATCCAGCAGCGAACCTTCACGATTTGCATTTCTGATTCTGGTAACTTTTTCGTTATGGATTTTTGAAGACTGATACTGTGGCATGGTATCCGGCAAATCACGATAAACGCCGCCCGGACGATAATACGCTGCGTGCAATCTCGCTCCGGATACCGCTTCGTAGCAGTCCATCAGATCTTCACGTTCGCGGAATGCATAAAGGAACATGGTCATAGCACCCACATCCAGCGCATGCGCCCCGATCCAGAGTAAATGATTCAGTATTCGGGTGATCTCATCAAACATGACCCGTATATACTGTGCCCTCTCCGGAACTTCAATCTGCAACAGTTTTTCTATGGCCATGACATAAGCATGTTCATTGACCATCATGGACACATAGTCCAAACGATCCATATAAGGAACTGATTGCAGGAATGTTTTATTTTCTGCTAATTTTTCTGTTGCCCGATGCAATAAACCAATATGAGGGTCAGCACGCCTTACCACCTCACCATCGAGTTCCAGAACCAAACGCAACACACCGTGTGCAGCAGGATGTTGCGGCCCGAAGTTCATGGTGTAATTTCTTATTTCTGCCATATATTGCTTTTAGTTTTCTAATATTCTTCTTTACCTGCACACGCCTCAAAATTAATGGCTATCGCCATAATTTTGTTCGCGAATGACATGTGGCGTTACTTCACGTGGCTCTATACTGACGGGTTGATAAATAACACGTTTTTGATCTTCGTCATAACGCATTTCAACATAGCCTGACAAAGGAAAATCTTTCCTAAACGGATTACCGACAAAGCCATAATCAGTCAATATACGCCTCAAATCATTATGACCCGCAAATACAACTCCAAAAAGATCAAATGCTTCACGTTCAAACCAATTCGCAACAGGCCATATGCCCATGACAGAATCAACAACCGGAAAATCACTATCCTCTGCGAAAACTTTAACGCGCAGCCTCTGATTAAGACTTACTGATAATAAATGATAAACAACCCCAAACCTTCTCCCATTGGGCGCACCTAGCAAAGTTGCTTCATTGCCATACGTTGAATAATCAACTCCGCAGAGATCCATCAATGTATCAAATCTTAAATCCGCATGATCCCGCAAAATCTCAGATACTGCCTTAACATCTTCTGCTTTGATCTCAATCGTTACTTCATCAAAAAGGCGATGCTTGCTAACTATACGATCCGATAAAACATTGGTCAGTGTATTTGATAAGCTTTCCAGCCGTAGTCCGTTCATAACTCTTTACCTTGCAATCGTATTGGTACGATTGATCTTGTTTTGTAGTTGTATGATGCCATAAAGCAAGGCTTCTGCTGTAGGCGGACACCCCGGAACATAAATGTCCACCGGCACAACCCGGTCACACCCACGTACAACTGAGTACGAATAATGATAATAACCACCACCGTTTGCGCACGAACCCATTGATATTACCCAGCGCGGTTCGGCCATCTGATCATAAACTTTTCTTAACGCAGGAGCCATTTTGTTGCACAACGTCCCCGCAACTATCATGACGTCAGACTGTCTCGGGCTAGGACGAAACACGATACCAAACCGGTCTAAATCATAACGCGAAGCGCCTGTTTGCATCATTTCCACAGCACAACATGCCAGACCAAACGTCATCGGCCACATGGAGCCAGTCCGTCCCCAGTTAATCACCGAATCTAGTTTTGTTGTAACAAATCCTTTCTCTAAGACGCCTTCAATACTCATAACTTCAATCCCATTCTAATGCGCCGCGCACCCATTCATAAACGAAACCGACCACTAGGATGCCAAGAAACACCATCATTGCTACAAATCCAAACATGCCAATTTCATCCAGAACGATTGCCCATGGAAAAAGGAAAGCTATTTCCAAGTCAAACAAAATAAACAAAATTGCCACCAGGTAATAGCGAACATCGAATTTCATCCTTGCGTCTTCAAATGCTTCGAACCCGCATTCATATGCCGATAATTTTTCTTTGTCCGGACGATTGGGCGCCATTAACCAACCACCAATCATACAGCCCGCACCAACGACGAAACCGATAATCAAAAATAAAAGAATTGGAAAATAATTCTCAAGCATAGGTATATTTTACTTTAAAAACCTATCAAATGGTTTACCAATATTAAAATGCTGTCTCTGTTTAGGGAACACATTCTAGTGATGGTGCCGACGGCGAGACTCGAACTCGCACAGCTTTCGCCACCGCCCCCTCAAGACGGCGTGTCTACCAATTCCACCACGTCGGCGCTGATTCTTTAGCTTTCTGCCAACGACTACTTAAAATCTTTAATTAGGAATTTGATTTGCCCGTGACGCACCATCAAACTCATTAAGATCAGGCAATTTAATGTTATTGTCATCCTGATCAATTACAGGCTGTGTTACTTCGGCCGTTTCATCCATAGTCGCTTCATCAATGAGACTCATAACACCGAGATCTTCTGTTTTATTCATGCCCAAATATGTCAGACTCATACTCGTAATAAAAAACATTGCAGCAACAACACCCGTGGTACGACTTAGAAACGTAGCGGAACCACTAGCACCAAATAAACTTCCAGCAGAACCGCTGCCAAATGCAGCCCCCATATCCGCTCCTTTACCATGCTGCAATAGCACAAGCACAATAATTACAACCGCCAAAATAACATGCAAAGACCAAACTAAGGTTTCCAACGTGTAACTCCAATAATTTAATTCTGTATTGCTTTACAAATCGCTATAAAATCGTCAGCGATTAGAGAAGCGCCACCGATTAATCCACCATCAATATCAGGCATCGCAAAAAGCTCCATAGCGTTATTGGCCTTAACACTGCCGCCATACAAAATGGTTAGATTCTCTGCAATTTCTGAATTCTGTGCGGAAATGCCTTTTCTAATGAAAAGATGAATATCTTGCGCCTGCTGTGGTGTTGCCGTTTTACCTGTTCCAATCGCCCAAACAGGCTCATAAGCGATTACAGCGTTTTCCAATGAATCCACTCCGGCTAATGTAATAACTGCTTTTAACTGCTCGTCAATAACTTGTTCTGTTGTATCCGAGTCACGCTGCTCAAGCGTTTCACCGACACACAAAATCGGAATCATTCCTGCACGCTGGGCGGCTACGTATTTCTCAGCAACAATCTGGCTGCTTTCTCCATATAACATTCTTCGTTCTGAGTGACCAACAATAGCATATGTACAACCAAAGTCATTTAACATCTGTGCCGACACTTCGCCGGTATAAGCGCCTTTCTCATGTTGACTCAGGTTTTGCGCACCCCATTCTATTTGGGTTCCGTTCAGTGTTGCCTGTGCCGATGCCAAGTAAGGAAATGGAACGCATACAGCATACCTGGCATTGTTTTCCGGTTTTGGCAAGCCAATCTTCAACGCTTCCAGCAAAGCACTATTATCCTGAAGATTTCCATGCATTTTCCAGTTTCCAGCCACGAGCTTGTTTCGCATTTTTTAATTCCTTGCTTTCTCAAAAGGGGCGATGCTACCCTTGATTGAGGCAGTAGTCAATCCAATTGAAATTTCAAACAATTCTAATATGTTTTAAATAAGAAAAATCCGGAAGTCATATTTCACATAACAAACCAGATTAAAAAAGTAGATAATTTAAACTGATTTCTGTATCAACCAAACCGTCCTGTAATGTAATCTTCCGTTTGCTTGTGTTTCGGTTTTATGAAAATCGTATCGGTTTCATCAAATTCTATCAATTCACCCAAATACATATATGCCGTAAAATCCGATACTCTGGCCGCTTGCTGCATATTATGCGTTACAATCAAAATCGTAACCTTGTCTTTCAGGTCAGCTATCAATTCTTCGATACTGGCCGTAGCAATAGGATCTAGTGCTGACGTAGGCTCGTCAAACAACAGTATTTCAGGATCGGTAGCCAGCGCGCGCGCAATACATAATCTTTGTTGCTGCCCCCCTGAAAGATTAAATGCCAGATCGTTCAGCCGATCCTTTACTTCCTCCCATAGCGCCGAGTTACGCAATGCATTTTCAACTTTTTCATCGAGCATTGCCCTTTGTTTTATTCCCCTTACACGCAAACCATAAGCAACATTCTCATAAATCGATTTTGGAAAAGGGTTGGGTTTCTGAAATACCATACTGATCCGCATGCGCACTTCGATCGGGTCCACTTTAGATGACAAGATGTTCACATCATCCGGATGCAAAACAATTTCACCTTCATAACGATTTCCCGGATAAAGATCATGCATTCGGTTAAAACATCTCAGAAAAGTCGATTTTCCACAACCGGATGGGCCTATCAACGCAGTTATTTTTTTATCGTGAAGACCCATATTGATATTTTTCAAGGCATGGAAAGCGCCATAATAAAAATTTAAGCCCTTCACATGTGATTTATATTCTTTTGACTCTGAATTATTCTGCATTTTTTACCACTTAATATTTTTACGCATCCGATACCGCAAATAAATCGCCAGTCCATTCATTGTCAACGTCATAACAACCAGTACAAGCCCAGCTGCAGCCGCATTCAATTGAAATGCTTCTTCCGGACGCGATACCCAGTTGAACATCTGTATCGGCATGACAGTAAAAGGCGCTGTCAACCATTCAAACGAAATGTAGGGAAATTCATCTGTCACCGGTGAAGGCGGCAAAAAAGCAATAAACGTCAGTGCACCAATCGTAATGATAGGCGCTGTTTCGCCAATTGCGCGCGCTAGACCGATAATAATTCCGGTCAAGATACCAGCTGCGGAATAGGGTAACAAATGATCCGATACAGTTTGCCATTTTGTTGCTCCCAGCGCGTATGACCCTTCCCTTATCGCAACTGGTATTGATCGAATAGCTTCCCGCGTAGCCACAATCACAACCGGCAAGATGAGCAGCGCCAGCGCCAGTCCGGCAGCTAAAATACTTTGCCCAAAGCCTAATTGATACACAAATAATCCTAAGGCGAGCAGACCGTAAATAATCGAAGGAACACCAGCCAGATTGGTTACATTTATTTCAAGTATTTCTGTTAAAAGATTTTTAGGCGCATATTCTTCCAGATACACTCCAGCACCAATACCCAACGGAACAGCAGATGCAGCAGTAACCAGCATAACCAGCGTCGTTCCAACCCACGCTGATAAAATACCAGCCGACTCTGGACGGCGTGACGGAAAGGAGGTAAAAAAATCCCACGATAATCTCGGCATACCGTCAATCATCATTTGTGCAAATAATGCGATAAACGTTAATATCGCGATCATTAACGCAATTATGCCGGTTATCATAAAAAGCAAATCCCAGCGTTTATGCGTATTGATTATTTTTCTTAACTGGATTAATTCATTTGCTTTATTCATTCTACCAACTGACTATCCCAGTAATGGATCAATAGATCTCTCGGTAACGCTTACGCAGCAAATGACCGATAATATTAAATACGAGCGTCATTAATAATAGCGTCAACCCTGCTGCAAATATCGTCTGGTAACCAATACTTCCATGAGGCAAGTCCCCCAAACTTACTTGCACAATATAAGCAGTAATAGTGGCTGCGGGCTCCATTGGATTCCAGGTTAGATTAGGCTGCATGCCTGCGGCTATGGCAACCACCATGGTTTCGCCAACAGCCCTGGATATCCCAAGAATATAAGCAGCCGCGATCCCAGAAAAAGCTGCCGGCATTACGACACGGACGGCAGTTTGAAAGCGCGTTGCACCCATAGCATAAGACCCTTCTCGCAAATGCATCGGCACCGCCCGCATGGCATCTTCCGTCATGGAACTGACATAGGGAATAATCATGATCCCCATGACCAAACCCGCTGACAACAAGCTAAATCCCGGCAGCTCAGGAAAAATCATTTGCAGTAAAGGCGTCACAAACAACAATGCGAAATAACCGTAAACAACTGTCGGAATACCTCCGAGCAATTCCAAGAAAGGTTTGGCAACCTCACGTACTGCAAACGGTGCAAATTCGGAAAGGTAGATGGCAATTATCGTTCCCAACGGTAATGCCACCATCAAAGCCACTGCTGAGCTGACTACTGTTCCAGCCACCAAAGGCAGAATGCCATAATGGGCGTCATCAAACAGCGGTGTCCATTGCGTATCGGTTAGAAATTCCCACAATGATACATACTGAAAAAAAACTACCGATTCTTTCACCAGCATCACAACAATCGATAACATGATGATTACCGAAAGAAATGCGGAAAGAAATAAAATTGCTTCTATAAAACGCTCATGCAAATTGCGTCGATAGCTATAACCCAGCCTACCTGCATAATTCGTTTTTTTATCTAACTCGTCTGACACAGAGAACTATTGTTAATTATGAGGCGATTGTTTTTACAAACCCCATTTGTTGAACCTGGCTTTTCCGAAACCGGTTGACTTTCCATCAAACCCAAATTCATTTATGGTTGAATTAAATCCCTTCGATGTTTTTAAACTTCGCAAGAGCAATTCCAGAATAAACACATTCCAGAATTGCCCTTTATGACTTTACGATTTAATTAATCAATAATCGTCGTCATCCCAATCATCATCATCGTCATCCCAATCATCATCGTCGTCATCGTCGTCTTCTTCCCATTCATCCCAGTCGTCAGACTTCAATACCAGCTTCCCTTGTGCCTTGCTCGCATCAAGATCGGTCATATCGGCTT
>JAGRFM010000071.1 GCA_020446045.1 Nitrosomonas sp. | reverse complement strand
TATTGTCCTCAAAAATGACATAGATATATGAATCGCCGTAAAACGAGAAACCACGTACTGCGACAGCGCCCGGTACGGACAGCATCGAAGTCGCAATCGGGTAGGTTACCTGATCTTCGACTACCTGGGGCGATTGACCTGGATACCCGGTTTTGATGATGACCTGTACGTCGGATAAATCGGGGATGGCATCGACCGGCAGTGTGCGTACCGACCAAATGCCCCAGATTGCGATAAGCAGTCCGGCCATGAGCACCAGCAGCCGGTTCTGTATAGACCACCGAATGATATGGGCAATCACTGAGTGTATGCTCCCTGATACGTCAGCAATGAATTAGTGATGGTGGTGATGGTGATCGGCATACACCTCGCGACCGGTATCATCAGTCGTCATGCGTGAAAAATCTGCAAGCAGATTGCTTTCGGAATCGATCAGGAATTGCCCTGATGTCACCACTTTGTCACCTTCTTTCAGACCGGATTTAATCTCCACCCTGTTGTCAGCTTCTTCACCGGCAACTACAACGACAGGTTGATAACTGCCGTCCTCTCGTATGCGGATCACCCGTTGTTCGTTTTGAGTGTGGATCAAAGCGCTCTGTGGAATCAGCAGGACATCTTCCTTGGGCTGAACAAGTATTTGCACATTGGCGAACATGCTTTGTGACAGGCCTTCGTCATCGGTATTGAATTTCAGTGCGGTTTCCAGTGAACGTGTGGTATAACCGACGGGTGGTTGAACGCGCACCACAGTACCTTCGAATACTTTTCCAGGTAAGCCCCGGACTGTCATGGTTGCTTTTTGGCCAACATCAATCCATGCCCATTGCCGCTCAAAAATTTCGGCGGTGACTTCAACCACATTATAGTGTCCACCGACGCTGAAAATCGTGGAGGCCGTGCGTACAAAATCGCCTTCCGATACTCTGCGCTCGAAAATATAACTGTTCTCCCGGGCATAGACTTCTACCGGGAATGCCGGATCAGCACCATCGCGCAGGTCGGCAATCTGTTTTTCATGTAATCCCACCTGACGCAAATGCGGAACCATGCGCATGGCGCCATCCGTATCTCCTGACATATAGATGTCTTGGTATTTTTTTTGTAATTCGAATAACTCTTCTGAAACAACGGTAAATAATAATTCACTTTGTTCGATAAACTGGCCGTCGCGTTTGTCGAGAACATATTCCAACCGGCCTTCTATTGGCGGTGAAATGATTTGCCGCGCCATGGGGTCTACGCGGGTAATCTTTCCAATTGTTTCAATACTGCGCTGCAAATCACCCTTCTTGACGGTATCAAACCGTATTCCCAGGTTATGGGCTACATTGGCTGATATCCGCACTTGCGGATAGTGATCTTCCGCAGGATGATCCATCAGATGTTGGTCAGTCACTCTGACATGCGCCGATGAAGGCGAGACCACTTGATCGGATTGCGATCCCAGAAAGAATCCAACGGTAACGGCCAGCAAAATAACAACTATCAATCGCATATTAGGGGGTGTCGTCATGAGTTATGTGCATTTCTGCGCGAGCAGATTTTTGATGAATGTTTGTGAAAAGTACGTGGGGCATAGCCGTAGCTATGTTCAAGTATTTTGAATAAATAGGCGCAAAAATCTGTCGCGCCCTTCGGGTTTGTTTTTCGAACAAAAACTTGATCCTTTTTCCCGAAAAGTAAAAAGAATTGTTCATAACTCATGACGACACCCCCTAACTACTCCAGCAAAATAAAAGCCATCCCGCCAGATTGCTGGAAGGATGGCTTTTTATGAATTAATGCAGCGAATAAATGGCTACATCATGATGCAGCGGATCGAATTGATAGATCCGTAACCTGCGGCTAGGTTCATAGTTGTACTCAATTTCCACTACATGTTTCGACGGCGTACCATCGACCTGTACAGGGGGCACGACGATACCGCCCCATGGCCCGCCCGCATTCGGCCAGGCATGATTACGCCCGAAGGTAAAGAAACAGCCGGAGCCTAACTGGGGAAATCCATTATCCGGGTCGTCGTGATTACGTGGATTTGCCTCTAAAAATTCCTCAAGTCCGCCACGATTGGTTGGAAATATCTTGTCTTCATTACCAATCACAATCTGATCATCGACTACAGTGAATTGCCTGCCTACAATAGTTGTTGGACTGATATGCGGCCCTTCGGGATCAATTAAAGTTGACGGATCGGTGAATTGAAATTGATTTTCCCAACCGCGCGACCCGCCAAAATCTACGTTCATGTAACCATGTACAAAATGATCGCCATTGAGCAAGGTAACCCGGTAGTTATAGGGACGGGTATTCCAATCATGAGCTCCACCATTTGAAATGCCTTTATAACTCGCTGGACCCAGTCCGCTGCCGACGCCCTGTGTACCCTGACGGCTGCCATAAATCGTATTATTGACATAGAGCAAGGTAATGGTCGAATCGGGATCAGCCTCTACGCCTGCAGGCAGCTTGGTTCTGTCAACCCAGTCGAGAAAGGCCGCACGCAAATCGACAGCAGCCTGTTCAGTACTGATAACACCGTATTTCATTGCCCGGAATGTATTCCACATGCGTTTGGCCGGTGATAAATCGCCGACCTGTGAAATGGCATATTTGCGGTCATGTTTATTATTTACCGGATCACAGTGATTATCGAACCGGCCATCCTCGCAAAAAGCAATTTTTTCCCATTCCGGCAGGGTTGCATTATCCGGACCCGCAGTTTTCAGCGCATTTTCCATCACCTGTACACGCGGCGGATGAATTCGCCAGCCCCAGGTATAAACCAGGTTGAAATATTTTCCTTTGTTTTGCTTAATCTTGACGGTATATTCCGTGCCTTCTTTGAGCATTGGAAAATAGGATTGATCCATGGATGCATGGAATGGGCCACGATTCGGACCGATACGATCGAAGTTCATCACCATCGGCGAAAAATCTTCCATACCACGGTTCAAAATCTTAACCCGATAGGTTACTGTCCAGGGCACTTCCTGTACAGCACTCGGATCGACAAACGCGGTATCGCTTTCAATACGCTGATTAAAATAAATCATATTAACGTCAACATTACCGCCAATGACTGTGTCGCCAGGCTTGCATTCATTTTTATGATGACCTTTTTTCTTGCCTTTTCCATGGTTATCGTCACGGTTATGGTGACGACCGTAGCGGTCATCATCGTCGTCTTGATGGCCACTACTGCTTTCACAGATTGGCACAACTTTTTTCACCTTGTTCGGGCCATTGTAATGCAACATCGGGAAACCATCATAGGCACGACCAACAGGATCCCCTTCGAGGATTCGCAAAGCTTTTCTGATGTAACCATGCTTAGGGTTCATTGGTTGACCTCTTTCAGCTTTCTTTTCGACAAAATCGATTATTCTGTCCAGGTCGTCTTCCGGATTTGTCGGATCAATTGCTTGAGTCAACACAGGGCCGTCGTGCAGGTTATACGGGTTTGTCGGCGTCGATGGCAAAGTATTCGGCATTTCGTCACCGTTAAAATCATACAGATTGGAATACACGGTCATTAGAAAATTACTACCCGGTGGATTGGCAAACGGATCAACCGATGGGAAATGACCCTCCGGCGTTTTCACTGTTGTCAAACCAGGAACAGAATGATCCTGCATGGATGGGCCAGGGCGATGCTGTGTACAGGGGTGTCCCATCCAGCCCATCATTCCGGTCATTGTGTCCTGTTTAAATTCACAATCTCCGATACCTGTGGGATCGGCCCATGCCGCAAACGGCAGACTGGCGCCTCCCCATAGTAAACATGCAAAAACAGCATGTCTGATTAATTTATCAAACTTTACTTGCTTCATTGGATATCACCTTTTTCATTAGATATCAAAACACGGGCAAAATCATTTAAGAATTTTGCCAATCGTTCAGTTGAAATATTTTCGCCTTACAGCCTGGTTTTATGCGCTACGCATTCTTTCCAGGTAAGGCTTGTGATGCTTGCCGGTGCTCAGCCGCGCAATCGATTCAGCGATATACAGCGGATGCAAACGGCTCGGCTTGTTCAGCCAGCGTCCCAGTTTTTCATTGCCAACCCATGACAGACCGTGAAGGCTGCCGCGTGCGTGAAATGCTTCCAGCACCAGGCGAACATCTTCAGGTTCTCCGCTGAGGAACTGCCATTTCGCACCGTAGGCGTCGGCCAGTGTTTTGAGCGTATCAGGGGTATCGCGATACGGATCGGTTGTGATGGTATACATGAAAACATCCTTTCCAAGCCGGTCGCTGATCATTTCCTGAACTTTGACCATGTTTTCAAGGATCGGATAGTATTTCTCGCCTTTAACCGAAGTAAAATTGATAAATACCAGTTTGTCGCGAATCAGTTCTTCGTAGAACCACGCTTTTCGTTTGAATTGATCCTGAACGATGACATGCGGAAAACGGCTTGCGTTTTTTCCACCGCCAACGGCTGGCGAGCAGGTCATCAAGGCAGGGTTGTCATTTTTTGCTGCTGCCGATGCGGCAGTTGCAGCGGTTACAGCTACAGTTGCACCCACGGCAGTTGCAAGAAATTTTCTTCTTGATTCCATAATAATTAACTCCTTATGATTTTGAATGATTTCTTTGGGATAACTGCCGATTCAAAACCGCCAGTATCCGTGATGCATGCATTTGGCCTTATTTAACAATTTTCCATTGCAACATCATGGCATTGTCTTCATGCACATTGTTATGGCAGTGAATGACATACATACCTTCAAAATCATCAAATCGATAAAACACCTTGACGGTATCGCCCGGTCCGAGTACGGCGACGTCCTTGCGGGATTTCAATACGCCTGTTGGCGGCTTGCCGTTCCATTCCAGCACCTGAAATTCTTCAAAATGGACATGCACCGGATGCGCCCAGGAAGTGCCCGCATTTCTGAATGTCCATATTTCGGCGGTACCTTGCTTGGGTGTGGCGGAAACGATGTTGGGATCCATGAACTGGCCGTTGACTGTCCACAATCCCATATCATGATCAAACACCCATTCGCGGTGTGCCACCACCTCTTCAAGATTGATATCCGGTAATTTGCGCAGGAATGAAGGTACCTGGCTGTTATCCGGGCCTTTCAAGTCAACGATATTGAAACGCAGCACATCCATAACCTGATCTGCCGGTAAACGTCGCCCAGTCGGGCCTTGACCGTTGGTCTGTTCCATGACATTAACCAGATCGATTTGTTCGCCCGGTGAATAGCGCGAAAAATCAATAATGACGTCATACCGGTTTGCAGGGCCTAAAACAATGCTAGTGACAGGAACAGGGCCTTCCAGCAGATTGCCGTCATTAGCGATACAGATCATTTCGCTTTGATCTCTGAGTTCCAGTTCATATAGTCGGGAGGGGCCGCCGTCATAGATGCGGAAACGGTACTTGCGCGGTTCCACATTCATGAATGGTTTGACTTTGCGGTTCACCGTGATCAGATCACCCAAGTGACCATCGGTATCGAACACATTGTAAGCAGGATTACCGTTCTGATCGAAACGCACATCGTGCAGGATTAACTGAATATCGTATCCATTCGGATTACCCTGGTCATCTCCACCAAACTGCAGGTTACCCGGAAGGCGTAAGGCGCCGGGACGGGTATCGTTTTCATCACCGGTATCGATGTCGTCATAGAACACTGTCATGGCAGACAACCCGGCATATACATTAGTCGAGGTAAAATCGACCATATGGTCGTGGTACCACAGACTGCCCAATGCTTCGCGCGGATCGTTACGCGCCAGCATCATGGCATAATGGTGGTCCCAGTATTCGCCCGGTATGGTGAAGTCCATTGGATAACCGTCACTTTCCGAAGCGGTATGCGCATTGTGCAGATGAATGGTGCTGGCTGGATAACCAAATGGCATCTGTGAATGTTCAAGATCGGGCAGATCGTTATAGCGGCGCACAAATACCGGCTCGCCGTAGCGGGCTACCAGTGTTTCCCCCGGTGTTGCACCATTGAACATCCAGGCCAAAGAACCGCCGTTGGGATTCAATGCGGATAACTCTGAATGATAATTCCAATAACCTTCGGTCAAATGCTGTACATAGAATTTTTGTGGTAAAAATTCACTATAACGCTGATGCCGGCCCGGATCAGGCGGTGGATTTAGAGAAGCCTCAGGGACTTCCGCCATTGCCGGCGGAAAATACAGCGGTTCGGTAAATGATGTAACCGCCGGGCTATCAGGTTCGGTTATCGGATTTCTGATTCCTTCCAGACGGCAGAGTTGAGCCTGCGCCGAACGCGGCGCCATAGTGCCGCCAAAGATGGCAGGCGTCGCAGCTACCGCTGCGGCACCCGCCTTGAGTAAGTCGCGTCTTTTCACTTTTTCCTCCTATAAAAAACTTTCCCGTAAGGAAAGTACCTTCAAAGCCATATAACTTGGCATATACATTGCCTTTATTGAAGAATGGCCTTTAATACGATGTAAACTTTTTTTGCTAACTGGAAAGCATCCTAGATGGGACAAATAGTCCATAAAATAACAGCTATCCTTAAACCAGCTTGCCTGCAGATAATTTATATCTGGACAAATTTTTAGAATGAATGCGGTATTTTCAACGTATTATCAAAACGATACGCACTACAACACCATCCGAAAATTTACACCGATTGAAATCACAGTAAAAAATGTATTACGTCAAAATGATAAGTACATTTAAAACTTTTCTATTTACGCTTGATGTTAGCCGTATGAAATCATTCTGACTGTGGTAAATAGCACATGCCGATAATAAACTGGCTGTTCACGTGGTGCTATTGGACTAATAGGCAGGCTGTGTTTGGCAAGCGAACGATTAAACCTAAAAACCTCAGTTGGCCGTTATAAAAAAGTACAAACTTGATGAATAAAACGCTAAACACCATCCAACTGAGGTTAGGTTAAACGAGTATAGATAGACTCAAATGGTTCTGAAAACCAGTGGAAACAGCTTCGCCAAAAGGAATAGTTGAAGATGGTAAGTTGATTTACCTGTGATGACAATGAATTGCGTTTATTCATTGAATTTGTCTTGGTTAGGTGGGGTAACTTTCCCTTATCTGTTCAGGTTGAAGGTATTTTATACAGATCGGTAATCAGATCAATGCCGCATTGAAAATCGTGGCACCAGTCGATAAACTGATTAACCATGTCTTTGCCTTGAAAATAGGCGCCATGTTGCGGCGCAATGATATCGATATCAAGGTTGCGAACCATATTCGCCCAAGCCTTTAATGCTGCATTTGAGGCCATGTAGCGTTTGTGGAAACCTGCCATATACTGGATATGATCATCGAAATTGGAAACCTGCAAATAGTCCATTCCCAGAGAAGCGCCTAAGTCGCCGCTGTATAGTATCTTGGATACCGGATCGTAGAGGTGGAAGTTGCCGGTACTATGGAGAAAATGTGCCGGGAGAATCATCAGTTTGATGCCGTCGAGCTCCAGAAACATTCCTTCATCGGGGATCGGTTTTAGCCGTTCGCTCAGGATGTGATCGAGCCCGAAATGCGGAACAAAACGTACCCATAATTTTGAGATATAAGCTTCAGCATCGGTCGTCATTAACCAGCCGTTCATCGCCGCAACGATATCCGGATCCTGGTGAGAAAAAAAGATATAACGCAGTTTGCTGTTTCCCAGGAGAGAATAGGATTCGGACAAGGCCTTGCTATAAACTTTATGGCCGCCCGGATCGAGGATGATGCCTTCATTTCCGTGGATGATGAGGTGTTGATTGGCCTGGACAGCTATCCCGCCTGAACCGAAATCCTCTAAAAGTACATTCTTGTGTACGCCATCATTGTAAAATACGGTATTCGACATGACTAAATACAAAAAATTATTGAAATATTTGAGTGATGAAACTATAGGGCGTCGCTATAAAATTTTCGCTAATTTTTCTATGGTTTCACGCATGTCGAAAAAAATAAGTCCGAGTTTTGCATTCTGGTTGGCGACCACGAGCAACAGTGTTCCTTGCCCGGCTTTCAGCATAACCGTGTAGCCCTGTTCACCGCGCACAATGATTTCTTCAACATTGCCTCTGCGCAATTCGGCTGACGAACGTGTGCCCAGACTCAGCAATGTGGCGCTCATGCCGCCAACACGTATTTCATCGAGATCTTGCGGTAAGGCGCTTGCCACGACAAGCCCGTCTTCCGATATCAAGGCAACCGCTTCGACATCGGG
>JAGRFM010000008.1 GCA_020446045.1 Nitrosomonas sp. | reverse complement strand
TGCTTGTTCAAGGTACTTGGACATAGCTAAGGCTATGCCCTGCGCACTTTTCACAAACATTCATCAAAAATCTGCACACGCATAAATGCACATAACACATGACGACACCCCCTAACACAGTAACCAATAAAATAATCAGAATTGGTTTCAATACTTTCAATTCGTGCGATTGCAAGTATGGCGGTACTTCAGTAGCAGAGAGGATATAACCATGACGCAGACACCGCAAATACAAAAAAAACGCTTTTTCACGCGTAAACACCTAGGCATAGGGCTAGGGACAGTAATAACGCTCATTGCACTGTTCGGATTATTGGGCTATTACTGGTTACCGGGGTTTGCCAAGTCACAGGTGGAACTACACCTGTCAGAATTCCTTGAGCGGCCTGTTACTGTGGGAACAATCGAAATCAAACCCTATACACTGGAGCTGTCTGTTACCGGTTTTCGTATTGGTGAGAGAGCGGACAGTGTTGACGCATCAGAGACTTTTCTGGCTTTCGATCGGCTGTATGTCGATATCAGTTCCGAATCGATCACGCAACGTGCACCGGTGATCAGTGCTATCCTGCTGGATACGCCACGAATTCGTTTAGTGCGTGACGATGAAAATACATTCAATATTTCGGATTTGATCGAGAAATTCTCGCAACCTTCTGAAGATGAAGAACAAGCCTTGTTTTCAGTCAGTAATATCGAACTCAGAAACGGCCATATTGAGTGGATGGATCGTTTTAAACAGGATCGACAGACCATATCTGACATCAATTTCTCAGTTCCTTTTGTTGCCAACCTGGACAAAGTAAAAGCAGACTGGGTCAAGCCGCATTTCAGCGCCAGAATTGATGGTGCGTTGTTTTTGTTGGAAGGGCAGATAAGACCGTTTGCGGATAAACGTGAAGCAACATTGTCGCTGAATCTTGCCGATGCTGATTTGACAGGGATTGCCGGCTATCTTCCGTTCCCTGCTGGAATCAGTTTGCTGTCGGGGCATTTCGACAGCGACTTGACGGTAACGTTTAGCCAATCAAACGAAGAGTCGACCGCAATGACACTGACAGGTGAGTTCGGTATGAACCGGGTTGCTATTCAAAATCAGACCGTGGAGATACCTTACCAGCTTGAGCTGGGTAATTTTAATCTCAGTCTGGATCAGTTTGACTTGACTGGTGAGGAGCCTTCCAGTTTGGTGTTCAGTCTGGGTGATATTGCAATATCGCCGCTTTCCGGGCAGGTGGATAGCAAGGAGTCTGTGTTGTCTTTGAGAAGACTTGCTGTCGATGAGGCTAAACTGGATTTGACCGGCAAGCAGATTGTGCTCAATACCATTACGCTCGATCAGTTGAAAAGTATGATCAATCGGGATATTGATGGCAATCTGGAATTGATGCGGTTTTTCAGCTTGGCGGATGAGCCTGAATCCAAAGCATCCGTTCCTCAATCCATTTCGATTGCAGTTCCAGTGCCACGCCACAAACCGTCCTATGAGGAATTGGCTTCGCTTGCCGAAAATGCCGAACACGAAGAGCAAACGATTCAGGAAGACATTGAAGTAGCTGGAGCAGCTGAAGTAGTAGAGACAACTGAAGATAAGCCTTGGACGGTGGCTGTTAATCAATTTCGACTAACCGGCGCAGCCATTCATTATACAGATCGGATAGTGCCGGAGAGTCCGCCGATGATAATTGATCCGCTTGATATATTGGTTGAAAACATCGATGTCAGTGGTGAAAAACCGCTCGATCTGCAGATGACTGCTCGGGTTAATGATCGCGGCAGTATAGCATCTCAAGGAAAACTGGCATGGTCACCATTGGTCGCTGATTTGAATCTCAATTTAAAAACGGTTGACCTGGTTTCATTGCAGGGCTGGGTCAGTGAGAGTCTGAATGTATTGCTGACCAGCGGGGATTTTTCTTTTGACGGCAATGTCAGAGCAGGCGGGAATCCGTTGAAGGTAGAGGTTGGCGGACAAACTCAGCTTAGCAACTTCAATATACTGGATCCTAAACTGTCGAGAGATATTTTGCGTTGGAAAAATATTGATGTCAGTGGGCTGGAGTTTTTCAATGAACCGTTGAAAATTGCTATTGATAGCATAAAGCTGGGTGGTTTTTATGCACATGCCGTGCTGTTGCCCAATGGCGAACTGAATCTCAAGCATATCGTTCGGCAGGACAAGGCGCCAGTTGAGGGTGAAACAAAAATTCCGGATGATGAAGGTGGAAAGACAAAAGACACGCCGCTGCCATTATATATTGGAAAGGTGGTGCTACAGCAAGGTACGGTAGATTTCTACGACCGGTTCATCCGGCCGAATTATCACGCGAATCTAACCGGACTGCATGGTCAGATTGGTCCCATTCAAGCCCAGCAGATTGGAGAAATTGATATCAAAGGCTCCGTCGATAAAACTGCACCACTTGAAATTAGTGGTCGTGTTGATCCGTTTGGTGCGCAATTGTTTCTTGATCTTGTAGCGAAAGTGAAAGATATCGAATTGCCCGCATTCAGCCCGTATTCCGGAAAGTATGTCGGTTATGGCATAGAAAAAGGAAAGCTATCGGTTGATGTGCATTATCATATTGAAGAAGGCGCATTAACCGCTGAAAATAATGTGTTTCTGGACCAGTTGACGCTTGGCGAACGTATTGAGAGCGAAGAGGCTTTGTCGTTGCCGCTTGAGTTGGCTATCGCCTTGCTTAAGAATCAACGCGGTGAAATTGATATTCACTTGCCGGTCAAAGGCTCTCTTGATGATCCCCAATTCAGTCTGGGCAGTATAATCCTGGATGCTTTTGTCAATTTGATCACGCGAGCAGTTACCGCTCCGTTTGCATTACTGGGTTCGATGATGGGTCAGGAGGAGGAATTGTCCGAAATCAGGTTTGCTTCAGGTTCAGCGGCTATTGATGCAAGGGCTGGAAGCCGTTTGCAGGCATTGTCTCAGGTACTCAGAGACCGTCCGGCGCTACGTCTGGAGATTGCCGGACATGTAGACCCAGTCAGCGATTATGAGGGGCTGAAAGGTGTAAACCTGCAACGGCAGATAGCCGCAAAAAAACTTTCGGATGAAGCTAAAAAAGGTGAAACCGGTGGGGCGGTGGATGAAGTAAAACTGTCCCCGGAGGAATATAGTCAATACCTTGAAGTTGTTTATAAAGCGGCTGATTTTGAAAAGCCGACTAATTTCTTGGGGTTTACAAAAAGTATAGCCGACGAAGAAATGGAGCAGCTGTTGTTGCAACATATCGAAGTTAGTGAAGATGAGTTAAATGAACTTGCACAAGAAAGGGCGCAAGCAGCGCAGAGCTGGTTGCAGGAGCAAGGAGAAATCGCTGGTGACCGCTTATTTGTAATCGGTGCGAAGCAAAGCGAAAATGACGGCAAGGATGATAATGATGGCAGTCGGGTTATGTTTAAGCTGAAGTAGGCGTTTATGGTTGCCGTCGTCACCATAAACGCATTGATGGATCAAGGTATATTAAGAGCTGTAGAAAGCAGATCGGCCGTTAATGAACCGCTGGTGTTGCGGACATAGTTAGTGACAATGGGAACAAACTGGCTGACCATGTCAGGTGACAGATTAAGTTGTTGAAAAGAGGCTGCAAGTGACGCCGCATTGCTTAAAGTGGCGCCTGATCCGGTATTACCCAGCAACGAAGAAACACCGCTACCCATTCCTGCTACCGGGCTTGAAACAACTGGTGCTGCATTCAACATATCCGACATCTCGGGTACCGATTGAGATAGCGTGGAAAAGGCCTCAGGCGTCATGCCTGTCTGAGCTAGCTGGAAAATCGCTCCGGAACCGCCCAGAGCCTGTTGGGGGGAGACACCTAATTGCTGAACAAGCATATTGGTCAGGCCGCCTTGTCCGGGAACTGTAGCCATTCCCGATGCGGCTTCTGTTCCTGCTGCGATGGCCTGACTTCCCATTTGTTGGGCTGATTGTTCTATGCTGGATACAGCTGATGTCCCTGCTGCCATTGCCTGATTTTCAATCTGTTGTGCGGACTGTTCTATGCCGGAGGCGGCCGTTGTGCCGGTCGCGATGGCCTGTCTTCCCGTCTGAGCTGATTGTTCTACGGAGGCTAAGCCGCTGTCCACTGTACTTAAAGCGTTACCTCCCCCACTGTTTGAGGCGCACCCCATGATGATCGCCGTAGTTAAGCATGCCGTCATAGTTCCGGCAAATTTCAGGTTTTTTTGATTTTTCATAGATACCTCCTGAGAAATGAATGCAGATTAACTAAACTTTCTTGAGAATACTGTTTCGTCGGTATTAAAGGTATAACGAGCAAAGCTTACTTGAAAAAACACTTCTTTTCCACTAAAACGTTCTAGTACTTTGTCAATTTGACATTGTCAGGTACAGCGTTGCCGTGGTGTTTTTCCGCAGAATAAATCGAATTCGTTAGGTACGTTGTGTTGACTCTTTATCGATTTCCCGTGCAGTAATTTTGGTCAGTTCAGACAATTCTTCGGATAACAATTGCAACAAATCATCCATGGTGATAATTCCAACCAGGGAGCCGTTATCATCAATTACGGGTGAGCGTCTAACACTCTTGCGGCGCATATACTGAATCGTTTCGAATATACCTGTATCTTCTTTAACCGTTACGAGTTCCGGCACCATGATATCACCAACGGTAATAACAGCCGGATCAAGTTCAGTCGCCATGATTTCTACAACCAGATCTCGGTCGGTCACAATACCTACCGGTTTGCGAATACTGTTTTGTTCTTTCATGACAATGACGGTGCCGACATGATGCTTGCGCATGAGTTGAGCTGCTTCCAATGCAGAATCTTCTGCGTCAACTATAATCACTTCACGATTGCATAATTCGCTGATGGTCATGTTTGTACTCCTTTATGAAATTCTATGGATGTTATTGGTACAGTATAAGGGCTGATAAGCGGTTTAAAAACCTTAACGTTAAAACAAAATCTGGTATGAATATGTTCCGAAAGTTCGAGATAGAACTTGAATGGGCGTTATTTCATTTTGTTAGCAACCGTATTTATCAAAATGAATGGGGTGCGGATAGCTGATGTTGTTATCCTGACCATCCCGTTTGATAAGGGTCTGTATCAAGCGGTTGCTTCGAGCCGGTCATTTCATTGACGAGAATCTCTGCACTTGCGGGAGCCATTGTTACGCCATAACGGAAATGGCCGCTGTTTATATATAGATTAAATAATCCTGGATGCCGGCCAATGGTGGGGATATTGAGGGGTGATCCCGGGCGCAGACCTGACCACTGCCGGATAACGGGCATGTTGCCTAACTGCGGCAAAATGCGTTGTGCGTTTTCTATTAATTGCGCCTTGACTGATTGAGTTGTTTGTTTATGAAAACCGGTATCTTCCAATGTGCTGCCGACCAACAAGTGGCCGTCCCTGCGCGGTATGAGGTAGAAATTTTCTTTAACAACAATCATGGGCAGTGGTGGTTGCTCGAATTTGAATAGTAACATTTGCCCGTTAATAGGATGAATATCCAGATTCAGGGCAAATTCTCCAAGTACTTGTTTGCTCCAGGCACCTGCTGCGATGATGTAGTTCTCTGCCGCAAACGAACCGCAAGATGATTGTACAGACACTATTTTGTTTTTTCTGGCAGTCCAACTGGTAACACTGCAATTTTCGTGTATTTGTCCTCCCAATTGTTTTACACGTTGATGCAAAGCCTGCATTAATCTGGGATTGCGGATTTGTGCGACACCGGGCAAAAACAAAGCCCGTACTTCGTCATGTGTTTGGTTACGGGAAGTGGTTTCCGGGTTTGTATTATCTGAATAGGGTATGGATAACGTTTGTTGCTGAATTTCAACCGCATTTCTTTCGCACCAATTCAAAGCGTGTTTCTGATTCATTGGCGACAAAATACTCATGCCGCATTGCCAATATTCTGGATCTATACCCGTTGTATTACGCAGTGAAGCAGTCCATTCAGAAAATAAACTGGCACTGTATAGTGTCAACTGTGTCAGTACATCCGTATAATCCCACGGACAAATCGGTGAAAGAATGCCGCCCCCGGCCCAAGACGATTCCGCGCCTGTCCGGTTTCGTTCGAGAATGCTAACTCTGGCGCCTTGCCGAAGAAGCTCCAGAGCGGTTGCCAATCCAATCACACCCGCACCGACGATGATTGCATCCTGAGTTTTAGCTGCCGAAGGTTTCATGCCGTAAAAGTGGGATCAGCCGGGTTGTTAGAGTATGTATAGTATTTTATTTCGAGGCTTTAATAGGAAATGATGTCAAATTTTCTTCCAACCCGGAAAAGTAAAAAAGTGAATCATCATCATCCTGATCATGATTCACTTGATAACTACCTAACAAAGGACAGGAATAAAACCAACCTTGGTTTTTTAGAATTGATTATCACGGATATAAGGTTGTGACCACAAGATAACCTGCATGAGTACGGATTTTCTCCACGCATCTTGCATTTTGTCCACTTCTTCACTGGAATGACCGCCTTTTTCAAGGAATGGTCTCAGCGTGGTTGTAATGGGAACCTGAAGTGCAATCACGTAGCGCAAATTAATAATCGGTACAGAATCAACATTATCCGTTTTGTTTTTCTTACTGTTGTGATGGCGTAGACCGATTTCATACTGATAATTGAGCCAGTCTTGGTCGTAATTTGCATTGGCAGTGTCCAGTATCCACTGACCAAATCGTTTGCGAACAGCACCCAGGTAATCCATGTTGGGCTGACCATCCGATGCTTTGGTAAAATAATGGAGCAGGAATGGCGTTGAGCCGACAAAACCATACCACACATCAAGGATTTCCTCGGTTTGTCCTTTCAGAACATCGTGGGACATTTTCAGGTAGCGTACATCATCGTCGCCAAATAAGGTGGCCTGTTTCAGTTTTGCAAAATCATCCATTGACAGTGGGGAGGCTGCTACGTCAGCAGTTCCAAAGGTATATCCAGGGATATTGTCAGTCATTAAAATTTCCTTTCAATTTACAGTTTGAAGTTTGAATTAAGCTTGCTGATGGATTTTGTGAGCAAAAGCTATCGCTTTGCTTTGTCCTATATCAGTAGGTTTAGCAGGGAATTCAAAATATCGGGTAAAGGATTCCGATATCGGAATTTTTGCTGACCGCGATTTTACAGCATTGATTCAAAAATGAATATGGGATTTTCTTGAAAAATTTTCAAGAATGATAAGTTGTCATTTTATATGGATCCGAAGTTCAGATTCTCTATCATGGCCGGTTCGTGATTTTCGTTACGTACCGCAGCTCTGAGTTTATGTAGAATCATGCTCAATTGCTGATTAAAACTGTCTGCGGCAATAATTCTGTTCCATTCGTCACCATCAGGATCCGTTTCGTCAAGATTTCTCCAGAAAAAAAGACAAAAATCTTGAAAAGGGACAGGCCGTGCAGCGATTAAATTAGCTTTGTTTTTTTTGCTAATCCATTGTTGCCTTCTTGTTATCAATCCGTTAGCGCCTTTGAGGACAACGACGGTCAGGAAGTCGTGCAAATCCGATGTGCACCGAATATTTCCCAATTCCGGTAGAATTTTTTCGTTGCTATCCCTGACAATTAAATCCTGTAGGGTATCCGTTGAAACTTTCAGGCTGACACCGGTTTGTAAGGTATAAATTTTATCGAGCGCCATATCACATCACTTAGATTTAATCAGTAAGCCAATAAATAAATGCTTCGTTAGATTCCAATTTTCCTACATGGTTCACTGGCGTACTTTACTCAGGTAATGGTTACTTTGGCAAATTTTCGTTTGCCAACCTGAACGATGGCTGTTACGCCACGCGATAGCTTTAATCCTTTGTCTTCAACTTTCTCGCCATCCAGCTTTACCGCACCCTGGTCAATCATGCGTTGCGCTTCACTGGTGCTGGCAGTCAATCCGCTTTGTTTTAATAGTTGCGTTAGCAGAATCTCATTATTTGCAATCTGTAGGATTTTTTCCGGCAAATCATCCGGCAAGGCGCCACGTTTAAAACGCGTTTCAAAATCAACCAGCGCAGCTTCTGCATCCTGCCGGCTATGGAAACGTGAGACAATCTCTTGTGCAAAAAGCACTTTGATGTCCCTTGGATTGCGGCCATCGTTGACTTCTTTTTTCCATTTGCGGATTGTTTCAATAGATTCAAACGATAACAGATCTATATAACGCCACATTAATTGATCCGATACGGACATTAATTTACCAAAAATTTCGGTAGGGCTTTCAGTAATGCCGATATAATTATTGAGTGACTTGGACATTTTATTGATACCGTCGAGTCCTTCGAGCAACGGCATGGTTAGGATGCATTGTTGAGGTTGCTCAAAATGCCGTTGCAGTTCACGTCCCATCAAGAGATTAAATTTCTGGTCGGTGCCGCCCAATTCCAGATCAGCTTTTAATGCAACCGAATCATAGCCCTGTACGAGTGGATACAAAAATTCATGGATGGCAATGGATTGATTGTTTTTGTAACGCTTTTCAAAATCATCGCGTTCAAGCATGCGTGCGACGGTATAGGTTGCTGCCAGACGGATTAAATCCGCCGCATTAAATTCATCCATCCAGGTCGAATTAAAGACAATCTCGGTTTTTTCCGGATGTAAAATCTTAAAAACCTGATCTGTATAGGATTTCGCATTTTCGGCTATCTGTTCACGCGTCAACGGTGGACGCGTCGCATTTTTTCCGCTGGGATCGCCGATCATGCCGGTGAAATCCCCGATCAAAAACAATATGTGATGCCCAAGATCCTGAAGTTGGCGCATTTTGTTCAATAACACGGCATGGCCGAGGTGTAAATCAGGTGCTGTAGGGTCAAATCCGGCTTTTACCCGTAATGGAATGCCCGAATTGAGCTTGGCTTCCAGCTCTTTTTCAATTAATAGCTCATGGCTACCGTATTTTATAATGTCTAATTGTTGGCTTACTGATGTGTTCACGATAAATAATCTTTAAAAAACTTCTAACGGTTTTTTTGCTCCGCATAAAATACATTCATTCCATTTTTAATTGTACCTTAGTACAACGTTTGGAAAAATTCATGTTAAAATCATAAGGTTTTTTTGTAGCATGACATGAATTTAAATAAAGCAAAGGAGGAATATCCTGTATGCGATTTATGCCCATACGTAGCAAACCAAGAATTCTAGCTCAAAAAACACACCGATTGACCAAAAAAAAGCTTCGCTGGTTAATTGTTTTGTCTACCATCCCCTTGTTCGGCTTTGTTACAGCGTTTGGTATTGCGCCGAATAAAACCCTTTACCAGGATATTCCAATCGAAGAAGTCGTACGGGATTTATATCTTCCGGATGTTTTTCTTGAACTTGAAGCGGATTCCAATCAACCTTTCTGGCAACAGGAAACTATTCGTCGAGGCGATACGGCTTCAGCGATTCTTGACCGCTTGAACATCAATCCACAAGACAAAGTTGAATTTATGCGCGCAGCGCGCGACAGTCGCGCAATGCGTCAGTTAGTGCCGGGAAAAGCGATTCAGGCCCAAACCACAGCGAGTGGAGAACTGTTAACGTTGCGTTATTTCTTCGGGAAAGAAGAATTGTTTCTGATGGAAAAAACGGACAATGGCTTTAAGCTGTCCGAACAAACCATTGAATTGGAATCACAGATTCAGATGAAATCAGGTGTGGTTAACAGTTCATTGTTTGGAGCGACCGATAAAGCCGGGATACCAGGTAATGTAGCCGGTCAAATGATTGAAATACTGGCTTCTGAAGTTGATTTTCACCGGGATCTACGAAAAGGCGACCGCTTTACTGTTGTCTATGAAAACCTCATGAACAATGACGGCGAATATACCAAAACCGGTAAAGTGCTGGCCATTGAATTCGTCAACAAGGGAAAAATGCATCAGGCGATTTATTTTCAATCATCAAGCGGAGATTTTGGTTACTATACACCGAAAGGTGAAAGTTTACGCAAGGCTTTTCTGAAAGCACCGCTTGAATTTTCACGAATCAGCTCAGGATTTACCAATGCGCGTTTTCATCCAGTACTGAAAGAGTGGCGCGCGCATAGAGGTGTTGATTACGCTGCACCAACCGGCACACCGGTCAAAGCAACTGCCAATGGTACGGTGTCTTTTGCCGGCAATCAAAGGGGGTACGGCAAGCTGATTATTGTTAAGCACAGTGGGCCATACGAAACAGCCTATGGACACTTGTCCCGCTTTGCTTCGGGGTTGAAGAATGGAGCCCGGGTCAAGCAGGGTGATGTGATTGGCTACGTTGGTATGACAGGAATGGCAACCGGTCCGCATTTGCACTATGAATTGAGAGTCGATGGTGTACAACGCGATCCGTCTAAAGTAATTCTTCCAACCGCCTCACCAATTGCTAAAAAAGATATGCCGACTTTCGTTAGCGAAACAGAATCGCTGATCGCGCGTTTAGAGATTATGCGAAATATTCATCTCGCTTCTTTGAATTAATTTCGAAAAAAGTACGCTATTCATTGGAGTCAAAATATTATATCGGCATCATGTCAGGCACCAGCCTGGATGGTGTCGATGTCGTCTTGGTTGATTTCGAATCATTTCCGGGAAGTTTGATCAAAACGAACTTTCTGCCCTATAACGATGAACTAAAAGCCAAATTGCTGTTCTTGCATCACTCCGGTAATGATGAGCTGAATAAAGCGGCGTTGATGGGTAATCAATTAGCGCACTTGTATGCCAAGGCAGTCACAGAACTTTTTCAGGATAATCCGCAAAAGCTCAAGGATGTTGCCGCAATAGGATGTCATGGCCAGACTATCCGGCATTGCCCTGAGAATGGAAAGCGTTACACGATACAACTCGGCAATGCTGCTCTGCTTGCTGAATTAACACGGACTACAGTTATTGCGGATTTCAGAAGCCGGGACATTGCTGCCGGTGGACAGGGTGCTCCTTTGGTTCCTGCGTTTCATAAAGCCATGTTTATGGATTCGCATCATCAACGTATCATCGTTAATATCGGTGGTATTGCCAACATAACGCATCTCGATCCTCAAGAAGTAGTATCGGGGTTTGATTGCGGCCCCGGTAATTTATTGATGGATGCCTGGTGCGCTCATCATTTAGGACGGCCTTTTGACAAAAACGGACAATGGGCAGCCTCTGGAAGAGTAATTCCAGCGTTACTGGATAGATTTCTTGCAACCGATTTTTTCTCAACGCCACCCCCCAAAAGCACCGGAAGAGATTTGTTCAATTTCAGGTGGCTGGAAAATAATTTGCAAGGTCATGAGTCGCCGGAAGATGTGCAGTGTACATTACTGCAACTTACTGTTAAATCAATCGTTTCAGCTATCAATCAATACCATCCTGAGGCTGATGAAGTATTTTTATGTGGTGGAGGCGCGCATAATACCTTATTAGTCGGCTATCTTGAGAAACTTTTGTCGGATAGGAAAGTAATGCTGACCGATGAACTCGGCGTGCCAGTGGATTGGGTGGAGGCTTATGCGTTTGCTTGGTTGGCTGATCAAACGTTACATGGACTTACAGGCAACATCCCTTCCGTTACCGGTGCCAAAGGTGAACGAATACTGGGGGCTATTTACCCTGGATAATGAAGTGTAAGTTTTTGTGTTTAAACTGAGAACGATGATCCGCATCCGCATGTGCTGGACGCGCCTGGGTTTTTGATAACAAATTGCGCGCCCTGGATATTTTCTTGATAATCAATCTCTGCGCCGACAAGATATTGAAAACTCATCGAATCGACTAATAGTTTTACACCATTTCTTTCCGTAACCATATCGTCGTCATTGATTGACTCGTCAAACGTAAATCCATATTGAAACCCGGAGCAACCACCGCCACTGATAAAAACCCTGAGTTTAAGCGAAGGATTGCCTTCTTCTTCAATGAGCTGTTTGACTTTACCGGCAGCACTATCCGTAAAAACAAGAGGCGTATTTTCCATTTCAAAAATTCCGATTTTAGATAATAGGGTAGATAGAAGATTGAGTTAAATTTATGTACTGGTATGCGCAGGAATGCTACTCGTCATCGCCTTTTTTAGTTTGCTGATCAGGTGTTGCGCTTATTAAGGGTGTCATTTTTTCGGATTGGATCGTTTTATCCTTGCGTAACATTTTTCCGTCTACAGTGGCGCCGAGTTGCATTTCAATAACATCATAAAGAACATCGCCGTGAACCTGTGCATTTGCTTTTAATTCAAGATATTTTGTCGCGATGATGGGCCCTTTTACCGTACCATTGATAATCACATTAGCAACCTGGATTTTTCCTTCTATATGTCCTTCGTTACTGAGTACCAGGGTGCTGTGTTCTTCGTCATCGGCAACGATATTTCCATTAACATAGCCATCAATCCGTAGTCCTCCGGCAAAATTGATATCGCCGTTAATTTGCGTATTTGTTCCTATCAGTGTATCGATATGATTATTCACTTTGTTTTTTTTCTTCTTGCTAAACATAGGTAACCTTTTTATAACGACAATTCAACCGTTTTTGCCAATTTGGCTTGGCGATCATTTTGTTCAAACACCTGTACTTCGATGCTTTCTACCACCGTTTCAGGCGGTACTTTAAAATTCTCTTCTATTCTATGATAAAACTTGAAACTGACAGAAAAATTTTGTTCTGTATTTTTATTGGTAAGTATGACTTTTTTGTGTTGATCGTTCTGACGCAGATTGACCAGAAACTTCAAATATCCGGTAAATTCCTGGGCACGTGAGCCGCCTTGGACCAGAGACAGTGAATAACGATACACGCCTGGCGTGTTGTCTTTTTTCAAATTGAACAAATGTATGGATACACCATTGTCAATTTTTGTATTACCGGACATGACATGCTCAAAAAAATCCAACTCGCCTTTGAGTTGACTGTTTTCCTTGCTGAGTTGCTTCGTTTGCTTAACCAGATCGTCATTTGTAGTTTGCAGAATCTGGAACTGTCTTGTTAATTCTGCCAGCTGTGTACACAGTATTTCTCCATTTTTCTTCAAACATTCCGTCGCGTCATACCAGTCGTCTGATTTGATTTGAAATACGGAATCGGTTTTGCCATTTGACGACCGTTTTCCTATTTCGTACATTCCCCAGGATAATGCCAGTAAAAAAATACCAATGATCGTGAATATCATCAAACGATAGGGCCACGAAACATAGGGGCGCACCACCATGCGTGAAGAAAAAAAATCAGGTTTTTTTTTAAATAATTTTTTCACCGGTATTATAAAATTTGAACGGACAAAATGGGCTCATTTAAGGTAGTAAGGGTATAGGGTTGATTCCTTGTGTTTCAGGAAAATCAAACATAATATTCATATTCTGAACTGCCTGTCCGGCGGCGCCTTTAACCAAATTATCCGTAACAGAAAGAATGACAACCATATCACCGCCTTGTGGTCTGTGTATAGCTATGCGGCAGATATTGGAGCCGCGTACTGAACGAGTTTCCGGATGTTTTCCCGAAGGCAGTACATCAACAAATTGCTCATTCGCATAGCGTGTTTCGTACAAAGTTTGTAAATCCACATTTTTTTTCTTGGTTAGTTTGGCATAAAGCGTCGCGTGTATACCGCGTATCATAGGCACTAAATGTGGGACAAATGTTAAACTCACCGGTTTCCCGGCAATATTGGAAAGACCTTGGGCAATTTCCGGGTGATGGCGGTGGCCAGGAACACCGTAGGCCTTGAAATTATCAGAGGCTTCCGCAAGTAAGGTATGGACTTCCGCTTTTCTGCCAGCACCGGAAACTCCTGACTTTACATCTGCAATCAGCTGATTGGTATTGATCAATCCTGCTTCAATCAGTGGCAGAAACCCTAACTGTACTGCCGTAGGATAGCATCCCGGATTGGCAACCAGTCGTGCTTTTTTGACGTGATCACGATTAATTTCAGGTAAGCCATATACGGCTTCTTTGACCAGTTCAGGACAAGCGTGCTTCATGCCGTACCATTTTTCCCAAACGTTAACATCTTTAATGCGGAAATCAGCTGCCAAGTCAATGATTTTTACGCCTGCCTTAATTAATTCTCTTGCTTGCTGCATGGCAATTCCATTGGGCGTTGCAAAAAAAACCAAATCGCATTTTTCAAGTTTGGATTCAGAAGGATCGCTGAATTTTAAATCGATATGTCCCCTCAAGCTGGTAAATAAATCAGCCACGGGCATGCCAGCTTCGCTGCGCGATGTTATCGTTTTGATTTTTACTTTGGGGTGTTGAATTAGAAATCGCAATAATTCAACGCCGGTATAACCGGTTCCGCCAACAATTCCAACCTTAATCATGTGTAAACCTAATTAAATTTTTTATCTTGGATGTGATTCTGACAAAAATTTGATAAAAATAAAACAAAAAAGCCGCTACTGTTCGAGCGGCTTTTTGAGATAGTATACGGTTTGTATTCGTATCTAGCGCTTTGAGAATTGTTTGCGCCGCCTTGCTTTTCGCAAGCCTACTTTCTTCCGCTCCACTTCGCGCGCATCGCGTGTTACAAGCCCCGCTTTGCTTAAAATGGGCTTGAGTTCAGCATCATAGTCAATTAAAGCCCGTGTAATGCCATGCCGTACAGCGCCTGCCTGACCGGATTCGCCGCCGCCATGAATATTAACCATGATATCAAATGTTGTCAGGTTATCCGTTAACTCAAGTGGTTGACGGGCAATCATGCGTCCGGTTTCACGGGAAAAAAACTCATCAATTGGTTTGTTGTTAATAATAATCGAACCGGTTCCGGATTTTATGAAAACACGCGCAACTGCACTTTTACGTCGACCTGTACCGTAATTATACTGAGTACTCATAACTTAAGCTCTAATTTCCAGTGGTTGTGGTTGTTGTGCTGCATGCGGATGCGAGTCACCAGCATACAGTTTGAGTTTTTTGATCATTGCGTATCCCAGAGGACCTTTAGGTAACATACCTTTAACTGCTTTCATTAGCGGCCTTTCAGGAAAGCGTGCATGCATTTTGCCGAATGTTGTCTCATAAATGCCGCCGGGGTAGCCCGTATGCCTGTAATACTTTTTATCTTCCGCTTTATTTCCGGTTACGCGGAGTTTGTCAACATTAATGACAATAATGTAGTCACCGGTATCCACATGCGGTGTGTAAATTGCTTTATGTTTGCCGCGCAGGCGATGCGCGATGATCGACGCAAGTCGTCCGAGCACTTTATCGGTGGCATCAATTACAAACCAGTCATGTTTGACTTCGTGGGGTTTGGCTGAAAATGTTTTCACGAAAGAACCTATCATGCATATCTAAAAGAGCCGGCAATTTTATTTCAGACTATGCCAAATGTCAATCAAACTATCACTTGCTTGTGCGCTTTTTGATTTTCAGTATTATGAGGCATTTTGCGCATACTGCCTGCTATCAGTTTATATTCCAGCAGGCGGCACTCTAATGCACCGTTAAACAAAGGGATACGTCTGGATGCTTTAAGACGTATGGTTTTGGATAGCGTTGTGTCGGCAGAAAAAATATATGCTTTCCATCCGCTGAATTTGTTTTTTAGTACATCACCAAGTTTTGGGTAGAAAGAATCCAGTAATGGTTTTTCGCCGATCCGTACGCCGTAAGGTGGATTGGTAACCAGTATGCCATGTGATTCGGGAGCTGATATTTCGAGGATATTTGCTTGTTTTAAATGTACCGCATCAATCAGTTCCGCTGCTTCCAGGTTGGTGCGTGCATCGGCCAGTGCATATCCGTATAAATCACTTCCGAATATCGGTTGACGTGTAACCGGTAGTTGATCTGAAATCGCTTTGTTTCTGAGTTTATGCCATAGTGCTTGATCAAATTGATTGAAGTGCTCAAATGCAAACTGGCGCTGTGAACCGGGGGGAATCTTTAAAGCAATTTGCGCAGCCTCTAGCAAAAAAGTCCCGCTGCCGCACATGGGGTCCAGTAACGGGATACCCGGCCGCCAGCCGGTGAGATGCAGAATACCGGCAGCCAGATTCTCGCGTAATGGAGCAATGCCGGCTTTTTTCCGGTTGCCGCGTTTAAACAAGGCCTCACCAGAGGTATCCAGATAAAGCGAGAGCTGTCGTGCATCCAGAAAACCATGGATTCGAATATCGGGTGCTACGGTATCAATATTCGGCCGTTTGCGCGATACTTTGCGGAATTTATCGCATACGGCATCCTTGATTTTAAGGGTAATAAAATCCAGGCTGCGCAACGGACATTTGATCGCGGCGAGATTGACGCGAAGTGTCAATTCAGGATTAAACCATTCATGCCACGGCAACGCAAAAGCGATGTTATAGATATCCTGTTCGTTGCGGTACGGTTTTTTGGTGACTTGCCACAAGATGCGACTGGCAATACGGCTATGAAGATTCGCCAGAAAGCAGGTTTGCCAGCTTCCCTGGAAATATACGCCACCATGGGTTGATTGAATCGAAACGGCATGTAACGCGGTCAATTCATCCGCCAGAACGGATTCCAGCCCCCTGGGACAGGGAGCGAAAAACTGCAATGTATCAGATTTCAATTTTGCTTAATCTTGCGTTTTGACTTCTTTCCAAATGGCAAAACTCAATACAGCCCAGGCTATGAGATAAGATACACCGCCAAAAGGCGTGATCATGCCAAGTCCACGTATTTCTGTCAGGCTCATGACATACAAGCTGACGCTAAACAGGATAATGCCGAGCAACATAAACCACCCCGATAATTCAATCAGGCGTGATTTGACGAAATGCAGCAATAGCAGACCGACAAACAGCAATCCGATGGCATGGTAGAAATGGTATTGTACGCCGGTATGGTAGATGGCCAGCATTTCATCGGTAAGAATATGTTTCAGGCCATGTGCGCCAAATGCACCCAGTGCAATGCAGATAAATGTATTAATAGCGCCCAGTAATAGAAATAGTTTTGGCATTGCTTGATCCTTTTAAGGAGGTGTTTAAATTCATGTTCGTTGGGATTCTGGCTATTAAAATTTTCAGTTAATTGTTTTTGATGCGCATAATCATCGCCTCAGCCTGTCCCTTTGCAAATTTTACCTGAATTTTTTCGTCTATATGGAGTTGATTGGCATTGTGAATAATTTCCCCTTTTTCTGAAACGGTAATACTGTAGCCACGTTCCAGAATTGCCTGTGGATTGAGATGGGTCAGCCGTATTCGTTGATGCTGTAGTTGTGCTGACAAAATTTCAAAATGATGTGTCAATGCTTGTTGTAAACGGTTTGATAGCCGAGTGCAGTGTTCAACGCAACGCAAAAGGTGTGTGCGATTATTGATAATCTGCTGTAGACGCTGATCCATATTGCTGATTTTCCAACGCCTTTTGTCCATCTGATAAGCCCATTGATTCACAAATCGTTCATGCAGATGCTGCAGTCGGACGAGTTGGTAATGGATGCGTTCACCAGGGTGGGAAAGCCGATGCGACAGATGATCGATTTTCTGCATTCTGTTTTCAATACCGTGTTTCATGATACGCTTCAAATTATGTTGCAGCCGGTTTAATTGTTGCTGCAATTCTTCAGCAGGTATGCTGACTAGTTCTGCAGCGCCGGTGGGTGTTGGCGCACGTTTGTCGGCAACGAAGTCGGCAATGGTAAAATCGGTTTCGTGACCGACACCACAGATAACCGGAATAGCGCAAGACGCAATTGCCTGAGCGACGGCTTCTTCGTTAAACGACCATAAATCTTCAATACTGCCGCCTCCGCGGCAAAGTATCAGGGCATCGCAATCTTGTCGGTTTGAAGCAAGTGCTATGGCGGCGGCAATTTGTTGGGCGGCATTTTTACCCTGAACCGGTGCAGGGTAGATAATAACCGGCAACATTGGCATGCGGCGTTTTAACGTTGATAATACGTCTCGTAGTGCTGCTGTTGCAAGCGATGTGATAATGCCGACTTGCCGGGGAAAAGCAGGAAGCGCTTTCTTGCGTGACGCGTCAAACAACCCTGCTTTTTCAAGCTTTGTTTTGAGTCGTTCATACGCTTCGAATAAAGCACCCAGGCCGGCGCGGCGCATGGTCTCGATATTGAGTTGAAAGTCGCCCCGTGGTTCGTAAAGCGTTACCCGTGCCAGTACCTCAACTTGTGCACCATCCATTGGCTTCCAGTCGATAAACTGGTTTTTGTGACGGAACATGACGCATCTTACTTGTGCATCGGCGTCTT
This sequence comes from Nitrosomonas sp., assembly GCA_020446045.1. Lineage (GTDB taxonomy): Bacteria > Pseudomonadota > Gammaproteobacteria > Burkholderiales > Nitrosomonadaceae > Nitrosomonas. The sequence goes on along the minus strand of JAGRFM010000008.1, from coordinate 34,000 downwards.
TCAACGAAAAATACCAGTGGCCGGATGGATAACGTTTGATATTTGAGATTTCACCGCATACCCAGAGTAACGGAATAGTGTTTTCCAAAACCGTTTTAGCGTTATGATTCAATTCACTTACCGTTATGATCTTGGGTGAAACGTCAGATGTCAGCGTAAAATCCATAATTGTATTGAAAAATAATCCACACGTTAGCCCGAAAGTGTCCTTTGAGGCGTTAATTTGTTTTGATGAATAGATAATTATTTGTTTAATTGTAACATATTGTTTTGTAATGTGATTATTAATAATGTAGAATGTTGTGATCTGATAGAATCTGTTGAATTTTGATAACTTAGGGGCTATTTTTATAATTTATCCACAAACTTATCCACAGAATTTGTGTGCAAATACACATTCCTTTATTGCTGAAAACAGTGAGTCACGCTACAGTGTGCATCGAAAAAATTTTAAACACTATTTTTTGCATAATTTAAGTCTAACTTGGGGGAGATTGTTGCGTGTTATCTTTAATTGAAGCTGCGGGCTGGCCGGTTTGGCCCATAATTTTTGCCTCTATCATTGCTGTTGGCATTATTGGTGAACGAACATGGTCTTTGCGGAGAAGTGTCGTTGTTCCGAAAGATTTATTGCCCAGAGTATTGAACGAATACAAGCGTAGTGGCGTGACGCAGGAAATGATTAACAAACTTCAGCAGCATTCTCCTTTGGGGCAAATCTTCGCAGTAGGTTTGCAAAATGAATCCAATACACGTGAGATTATGAAAGAGTCGATTGAAGAAGTCGGTCGTGTGGTCACGCATAATCTGGATCGTTACCTTACAACACTTGGAACAATCGCTGCATTGAGTCCTCTAATGGGATTGTTTGGCACATTGGTCGGTATGATAGAAATTTTTGGCTCAAATTCTCCGACGGGCAGCAATCCGGCTCAACTGGCTTACGGTATCTCGGTTGCGCTCTACAATGCCGCGTTTGGTATACTGGTCGCCATTCCGAGTATGATTTTTTACCGTCATTTCCGTGCCAAAGTTGATGCCTTGGCGATTGAAATGGAACTGCAGGCCTTGAAATTGGTTGAAATTGTACAAGGTGCACGTACAACGGCCAGTTACAGAAATGAATATTCGACGACATGACCTGACAAAAGATTAATACTTTCATTTTTATTTTTGTCGCTTGAGTGTATTGACAGAGTCTTCAAATCATCAATGAGAATTTCGCTGTCTTCAGGAAATAAAAAGGAGGGGGGCGTGAGTAGTCGCCGGGTATTGGTTACGGGTGGTGGTGGCTTTATCGGTTTGCATCTTGTACAACAATTGCTGGAATGTGGAGAAACAGTCCGGGTGCTGGAGTTGCCGGATGTATCCTTGCCTGAGCATGTGGAAGTGGTGTGTGGGTCAATTTGTGATGCGGCTACCGTCAGCAAGGCATTAAAAGATGTGGACAGGCTTTATCATCTCGCAGCAAACCCGAATTTGTGGGCAATCGATAAAAATGATTTTCGGCGTGTCAATTATCAAGGCGCCTGTACGGTACTGCAGGAAGCAGCCAAGCATGATCTGGAAGTTATCGTGTATACATCTACCGAATCGATCCTGACTGGCAAAGGACGCCGCGAAGCTATGGTTGATTCAACGGTAAAGCGTCTTATTCAGGAAATGCCCGGCCCCTATTGTCGCTCGAAATTTCTTGCGGAGCAGGCCGCATTTAAAGCTGCAGCAGAGGGTCAGCCTGTCGTGATTGTTGCGCCCACTCTCCCAATAGGACCCGGTGATCGCAGGATCACGCCACCGACCCGCATGATTCTTGATTTTATCAATAGCAGGACACCGGCTTATTTGGAATGTGGATTCAATATGATTGATGTTCGGGATATTGCAACCGGACACATTCTTGCAGCTGATCATGGGCGGCATGGGGAACGGTATATTCTGGGGAATGAGAATTTGACGCTGAGTAAATTTTTGGGCCAGATTGAGGAAGTCACCGGTTTGGAGATGCCTAAGATACGTATTCCATTTTGGATTGCCCTGGCAACAGGTGCGGTGTGTGAGTTTTTTGCAGATCATGTGACGCATCGTCAACCAAGAGCGCCATTAACAGGCGTAAGACTGGCGCGCTATCCCATGTATTTCGATAGTAATAAAGCTATTAACGAGTTGGGTTTGCTCCAGAGTCCTGTATTTCAGGCATTGGCAGACGAAATCGAGTGGTTGCTCGAAAAGGGGTTGATCAATCGCCGCCTGCCGTTATTGCAGCAGACATAACCATTATTGTTTTTTGTGACATGACAAAGTCTTCTCATATTAAAATAGCACACTTTATGATATGTTCGGTTTCATTGGTAAATGAGTGAGGTGGTTAAGGTTTTCAGTGACTTATGCCCTAAGGCAAACGATAATTTGTGCAAGACTATCGTTTTGTTGTTTTGTATTTTGATGCTGCAAGGTTGCTCAACGATTGCAAAAAAAGACGGCGTCGATACAGATCCGATTGACCCGCATGAAGATATTAACCGGGTATCCTACAATTTTACAGACAAAGTAGACCGAATGCTTTTTGAGCCTGTGGTTGATGCGTATGTTGATTATGTGCCTAATGCGGCTCAGCGATCAATCGGAAATTTTTATGACAATCTATCTTATCCCAATGTCGTGCTCAATGCGTTTTTGCAGGGAAAAATAAAACAGGGCTTTTTCGATGGGTTGCGCTTTGCAGTCAATTCGACTATTGGCATGCTAGGGTTGTTTGACATGGCTACGCATATGGGATTAGAGAAGCATGACGAGGATTTTGGTCAGACACTGGCGGTTTGGGGTTTTGATTCGGGATCGTACCTGTTTATTCCGATTATGGGGCCGAGTAGTGAGCGCGATGTGATTGGCGTACCCGTAACTGTCGTAACCAATGTGCTGTTTTATGCCGGTTATGTTGTCGGTGCTCCCGTCTTTGTGCCATTGACTGTGCTGGGTGCGATTGACAAGCGTGCGCGTCTTGCCGGACCGATGCGTATTCGTGACCAGGCTGCACTGGACCCTTATTTGTTCGTCCGGGAAGCTTCACTACAACAACGTGAATTTTTGATTTACGATGGAAATCCACCACTCAAACTTTATGATGATGAAGAATTATTTCTGGATAATCCATTTGATGTAAAAGGAAATGAAAAGCCGCCAGGATGAGTTTCCTGGGTGTTAATCTATTAACAATAATTTGATGTACTCATCATAATTCGAACCACATTACGATTTTGCTGAATTCCATATTAACCCTATCGATCATTTTATGAACCAAACGCATGAAAATTTAAAAATAAGCCAGAATGATGCTGGTTTGACCAAGCAAGATGAAACGAGTGCGGCAGTACTCGACGAACAATTCAATAAAGCACGGTCAGCGTTATTGTCTATGCAAGAACCGGGTGGTCACTGGTGTTTCCCATTAGAAGCGGATTGTACGATACCGGCCGAATATATTCTCATGATGCATTTTATGAATGAGATCGATACCGTGCTTGAAAACAAAATCGCGCGATTTATCCGTTCAAAACAGGATTCCTCGCATAATGGCTGGCCTTTGTATTACGGTGGCGATTTTGACATCAGTTGTACGGTTAAATCCTATTATGCCTTGAAACTGGTAGGAGACTCTCCCGATGAACCGCATATGGTTCGAGCTCGTGAGGCCATTCTGAAGCACGGTGGCGCAGCCCGATCAAATGTATTTACCCGGTTGCTGCTCGCCATGTACCGGCAGATACCGTGGCGGGGGGTGCCGGTGGTTCCTTCGGAATTAATTTTATTGCCAAGCTGGTTCCCGTTTCATCTGAGTAAAATTTCCTACTGGTCGCGAACCGTCATGGTGCCGCTTTCCATTTTGTGTACTTTAAAAGCGAAAGCGGCAAATCCGAAAAATGTCGATATTCGTGAATTATTTACCATTCCACCTGAACAGGAAAAGGATTATTTCCCTCATGCGGAAACGCGCTTGAAGCGTTTCTTTATGTGGGTGGAACGCATTTTATCTAAATTTGAACCGCGCCTGCCTGAATTTATGCGCCGTTATTCGATTCGCCGCGCTGAACGCTGGACGCTTGAGCGGTTAAACGGTGAATGCGGTATAGGCGCCATTTTTCCGGCTATGGTCAATGCTTATGAAGCACTGGCTTTGTTGGGATATCCGGAAGATCATCCCAATCGAGTGCAATGCAAAAATGCGCTGCTCGGATTGTTGATCAACGAAGGTGAACAGGCTTGGTGCCAACCCTGTACATCTCCCATTTGGGATACCGTGTTAACCGGGCTGGCTTTGCAGGAAGATCCGGAAACGGATCAGAAACCCGTGCTTGCAGCGATGGACTGGACAATCACCAAACAGGTATTGGACGAACCCGGAGACTGGCGTGATAAATGCCCCGATTTACCGGGTGGCGGCTGGGCGTTTCAATACGCCAACCCGCATTATCCGGATCTGGACGACACGGCTGCGGTGGCCTGGGCTTTGGTACAGGCGCAGACACTTACTAATGTGCAGACATATCAACAGGCAATTGATCGTGCTGCCAATTGGCTCGCTGGTATGCAGTCCAATAACGGTGGTTTTGCAGCGTTTGACGTTGACAATACGTATCACTATCTTAATGAAATTCCGTTCGCCGACCACGGTGCATTGATTGATCCGCCCACCAGTGATGTCACCGCACGGTGCGTCGGATTACTCAGTCTGTACGGTAAACCAGATCACCAGGCAGCCGTCCAGCGTGGCATTGAATTCTTGCTGAGAGAGCAGGAAGCTGATGGTTCCTGGTTTGGTCGTTGGGGAACAAACTATATTTATGGCACATGGTCAGTGCTTGAAGCTTTACGGTTGGCCAAGCTGGAAACAGACCATATCTCCATTCGGCGCGCCGTGCAATGGTTGAAGTCTGTGCAGCGTGAAGATGGCGGTTGGGGCGAAACCAATGATTCCTACTTTGATTTGCAGCAGGCTGGCTGTTTTGAGTCCAGCACATCGTTTCAGACGGCCTGGGCGCTACTCGGTTTAATGGCCGTTGGCGAAGTGAAAAGCCAAGCGGTTCAGGATGGTGTCAATTATCTGCTGCGTACGCAATCGTCCGATGGCCTGTGGGAAGAACCGTGGTTTACCGCGCCAGGATTTCCGCGTGTTTTTTATCTGAAGTATCACGGTTATTCCAAATATTTCCCCGTATGGGCTTTGGCGCGTTACCGTGCTTTAACCAGAGAAGGGGAGTCGTAGTATGGATGAAATTTGTGTATTGGGTGTCGTGTCTGCGCTGAAGTCGGAAGCCAGCTGTCTGATGAAGCTGCGGTTTCCATTGTTCAAAATAGCAAGAATAGCACCCGCAACGCGTCTGTGTTTGAGTGGAATGGGAGCGCAGGGTGCGCTGAAAGCGACACAGATCCTGCATGAATATGAAGTGGATGCTTTGATGAGTTTTGGCGTAGCGGCTGCGCTGGATAATAAATTAGTGCCCGGCGATCTGGTATTGCCCGAAATGATTCACAGCAATGGCGTGAATTTACCGGTGACGCTTGAATGGCGTGAACGTATCGCAGAATCGCTGCCTTCCTATCTCACAGTTGTTGGCGGTACGCTTACGGATACCCAGGAGCCGCTATTCACCCGGGAGGAAAAAATCAAGCTGGGTGAAAAAACCGGTGCTTGTGCAGCAGATATGGAGACCGCGATGGTCGCTGAATTTGCTGCGCGTGCCGATTTACCTTTTATCGCAGTTCGCGCTATTGTTGATCCGTTAGAGTTTTCGCCGCCGCCAGCGCTGATGGATGTTGTTTACGCCGATGGTTCAACGGATGTTGTACGATTGATACCCAGACTATTTAACGGTTCGGTTCCGTTTAAGACGCTTTTCCATCTGGGTATGGGCATGTATGCGGCGCGTGCAACATTAAATAAAGTCGTTGAGACAGTGAGCCTGGATTTCAAGTGCAAATTGACGGACCGGAGTCATGCGCATGCAGTCGTTAGCGCACTGGAAGCCGATAAGCTCGATAACGCGGAAGATGACAAGTAGTTAGGGGGGGCGCGCGACAGATTTCTGCGCCTATTTATTCAAAGTACTTGAACATAGCTACGGCTATGCTCCACGTACTTTTCACAAACATTCATCAAAAATCTGCTCGCGCAGAAATGCACATAACTCATGACGACACCCCCTAATTAAGAATCAGTGTTGACGCAGCCTGCCTGGTGCGTCTTCGTGGACGGATGATATCTCTGTTCGCGGCAAATTGCTGTTGACTGAAAGCAACACGAGATTGCGGGTCGGGATCGGTTTTTTCTAAAGCTTCAACGGCCGCAACACGTGGCGCCAGACCGGCAAAATTGGCAACTTGTATCGATAGACCTGGGCGGGCATTAAGTTCGATAATCATCGGGCCTTGGTCCCTGTCCAGAACGATATCGACTCCTAAATAACCCAGTCCTGTCATTTCGTAGCAGGCCGCTGCCAATGCAAGCAGTTTGTTCCAATGCGGCACGACCAGATTAGAGAATGGTTTGCGCGTATCCGGATGGAAATATATCGGATTACCGTATTGCACAGCATGTAAAGCCTCGCCCGTGCCGATATCAATGCCCACTCCTACGGCACCCTGATGCAGATTGGCCCTGCCGTCCGATGCGTGGGTTGCCAATCGCAACATGGCCATAATGGGGTATCCTTTCAAGACGATGACGCGAAGATCAGGAATGCCTTCGTAACTATAGTCTTCAAAAACCGGATCAATTTGTATCAGTGATTCAATCATGACAGAGTCCGGTTTGCCGCCCAGGCTATGCAAACCACTCAGAATATTTGAAACATGGCGTTCGATATGCCGTAGTTTCACGGCATCGCCGCTGGGTTTGTAATAAAGATTATGATCTTGCTCGGTGATCACCAGAATGCCTTTTCCACCACTGCCTTTAACCGGTTTGATAACAAACTGATTATACGCACTGAGCATCTCCTTGAGGTGCTTGACGTCATGCTGATAATGCAGCGTGCCAAGCAGTTTCGGCACCGTAATACCTGCAGCCTGCGCCAGGCGCTTGGTCTTTAATTTGTCATCGACCAGCGGATAAAGGCGGCGCGGATTATATCGGGCTACCAGGCCGAAGTTGCGCTGGTTCATGCCGATGATACCCATGCTTTTCAATCGTTTAACGGTCGTCAGAAGCATGATGTTTCCCCATTGAATGAAAGCGATACAATTCGGTTAAACGGTAGCCGGTATATTGTCCGAGTATGAGAATCAATGCCAGGTTAACCAGCATCAGTTCCGGAAAATTGAAGGTCAGATATTCTACCGTCCGGTTGGTCATAAACAGATACGCGATAATGGCAGTCAACAAGCTGCCCGCGCCCTGTATAAATACTTCTCTCGGGCCATCCTCTTCCCAAAGCACTGACATGCGCTCTATCGTCCAGGCCAGGATAATCATCGGGAAGAACGTAACCTGCAACGCCTGACTGAGTCCCAGTTTATGGCTGATGATGCTGATGCTCGCAATGATGGTGATAACGACAATAATCACCGCCGATATGCGCGCGACGAGTAACAAATTAAGGCGTGATAAATAGGATCGGATCATCAGTCCGGTGCTGACGACAGTTAGAAATATCACAATACCGGTAACCAACGTCGTTTGTATCAGTGCCAATGCAATCAAAATGGGCATAAACGTACCCGAAGTGCGTATGCCGATGAGAATCCGCATGATCACGACGACCAGCGCACCGATGGGCAGCAGCAGAATCATTTTGAATGCATTCTGTTGCTCGATGGGTAAACTGTATATCGAAAAATCGATCAATCCGGCTTGGGTATTCATGCCGCTGTCAACAACCAGATTGCGGGTTGAATGGACATTCTTGATGATGGAAAATGAAACCTGAGAATTCTTGCCGCCAATAACATCCAGCAGCGACTGGCCGCCCCGCTGCCAGATCAGGAAATTCTTGGGTTTGCCGCTTTTCCCGGTATCCTGATCAAACAATATCCATTCCTCACCATCGTGAATTTCTACAAAATTGGTTAACGATTGCCGCCTTCTGCCATCTTCGAGGAAAAGTCCGCGTACAACCCGCGCACTGATGCCTTCCAATGCCAATAAATTCAGAATCAACTCGGTTTTGTAATCTTCACCCGCCTTGTCGTTGCGTAATAACCGTTGGTTCTGATTGGGTGACGGGGAATTCAATGTTTGTATTAATTCACGCGTAAAAATTTCCGGGTTTGCAGATCTGGCGCGTACTTGGTCAAGCAACGTCATGGATGCCGTCAAAAACACTTCATCCAGTTCCGGTTTTTTAGGTCTTTTAGGTGCGTCGGAAGGCTGCAACGCAGCAATCTTGTCATTTTCGTAAACACTCAGGCGATAATAAGCGGTCTGGTTACCCTGTGCGCTTCGTTTACTCCATTGGCCACGACGCCCTTCGTCAGTCGACAATTCGCTGAAACCATAATCGGATGAGGCAAAATCCTCTTCCATAAAAGTCAGGCGGGGTTCTTTGGGCGGCAATGCCAGGGAAACGATAACCGGTTCACCGTAAGCCTGAAAATCGATTTTAGCTTCAATGGTCCAAACGAATTTTTTTTCATCCGGCATCAACGGAAAACCCAATACCAGATGTTTATACAGGATTAACCCTATTCCGGTAAAAAGAATCAGAACAACAACAGTATATAGTCTGGCGCTCGCTTGCATTACGGTTGTGCGGTTGGGTCGGTTTTGGGAATCGTAAATTCTTTGCTCACATCAACGATTGCGAGATCACGCAAAAAATTTCTGCCGATGAGTGCCTGTTGTTTGAATTTACTGCGGTCAACCAATGTAAAGCTGATATGTTCATCAAGATCGCCCAGCTTGACGCGTAATCTGACAATCGGTCGGCGTTGAGACTCTATTTTATGCTTCTTTATCTTGGTGTGACCCCGTACACGCCGGGTTATCTCAATTTTCTCTTCAGTGTCAGGATGAATGATATTAAACTTAATAAACGGTTTTCCATCACGTTCAAATTCAACCATATCTAGCGCGTTGAGCGATGAAGTTTGCGCGCCGGTATCGATACGTGCGCTGAGATTAATCCCGGGTGGATCAAGAAAAATATATTCCAGCCCACCCAAAATTTTTCTTTTATCCACCTTATCCACTCTGGAAGTTTTAGCCTGGGTTGTTCTTGTTGGGTTGGGTGAATTATTTGCTGCCGGTCTTGATACTTTTGCCTGCTTTGATGAATCTGTAGCCGGTTTTTTTGATTGTTGGCGTTCCAGCTGTTCTTTTTGCTTTGTTACCTCGGCAAGTACAGTGACTATTTCGCTTTCACGGGCACTGATTGCTGCAGCACGCTCGTCCAGTTCACTTTCGCGTCGATCCAGTTCCGCAACCCGTTCTTCAAGATTGCTTTCAAAAAAAGGAAGAACCTGATTTGGTGAATTTTTGTCTGATGGTTGAGGGTCTACCGTTTGGCATCCGGGCAAGAACAGCAGGATGCAAAGAGAAAACAAAATACCGGAAATGATATGTGGCGGATAGGACTGACTTTGTTCAGGAAAAAACATTTTGAAGCTTTATTCGGTGGAAAAGAGTTTTAAAGGTAACATGTACGAACCGGATTTGGAAATTAATCTTCGCAGCTAGGGGCTGTTCTCAATTAGCGAGCTGTTTCTGCTGGCATCCATTTTGGGCCTCAGCAAGGCAGAGTGAGCGTAGTGTAGTCGCTCTACATGAGCGAATGATAACGCCGCGGAGAACCAAAATGGGTCCAGCCCAATGGGTTGTCCCTGAAATGGCGCCAGGCAAGACATGAGAAGCGTGGTTTGGTTATTCCAAATAAGCGACGAATAACTTGACATGGCGCCATTTCAGGGACAACAGAAATAATTCACTAATTGAGAACAGCCCCTAGTTAAGGATTGTTTAATTCAAAAGTAAGCGTTTCGCTGTTGAGTGAACAAATACTGCGATGAATCTCCAGGCAATGTGATGTTATCGTAATGCTATAGGTGCCAGGTGGTTGATTTGTAGTATCAAATTCAAAATGAAAATGACCCTGTTTGTCGCTGGGATAAGATTGTTCGGTCAAAACTGTCTCGGCTTGATCGGTTACTTGAAAATGAAGTAAGACATCAGCTGTTGGCTGTGCATTATAATCGACCCAACCATTGATGATGACTTTGTCTCCGACCCGGTAATGCGTTTCCGGTTCAACCAGAACCGGTTTTGAGATATGTGTTGCGTTGACATTGACAGCCAAACCGCAAAAAAACAATGTCAGCAAAAAGGTCGCGATAAAATTTATTCTGTTTTTCATAAATGTCCACTATTCTTTAAGCGCGCTGACTCACACAATGCATCCAGTGAATCGGCTGCTATCCTATTTTGTTCCCAGTGAAGATATGGCCAGACCCAACATTTTCAATCCGGCCTTCCTCTTCTAATGAATATAACAGGTGTGGAATAACAACACCAGTGTACCTTTAGTCAAGTTTGGCAAATAAAATGATTGGGTTGATAATTGTAAAACAGCGTAATTTGAACGTTACTTCTTTGGGATGTAAAGATCGGTAATCGTTCCCTCGGCCATTTCAGCGGCGAAAAGAACGGTCTCGGATAGTGTCGGATGCGGATGGATGGTTAGACTGATGTCTTCCATGTCCACACCCATTTCGAGTCCCAGTACGGTTTCTGCAATCAATTCGCCAGCGTTGATGCCGACAATGCCGGTACCGAGAATGCGGCGCGTTTTTTTGTCCAGAATCAGCTTTGTCATGCCTTCTTCGCGCGCCATTGAAATCGCGCGGCCACTGGCCGCCCACGGGAAAACGGCTTTCTCGTATTCGATGCCTTGCTGTTTGGCTTCGCGTTCGGTTAATCCCATCCAGGCGATCTCGGGGTCGGTATACGCTACTGAGGGAATGGTGCGCGCATCGAAAGCGGCTTTATCTCCGGTATGAGCGGCGATAATTTCTGCAGCGAGTTTGCCCTCGTAAGTTGCCTTGTGGGCGAGCATCGGGTTGCCGATAATGTCACCGATCGCAAAAATATGCTGAAAATTGGTGCGCAATTGTTGATCGACCTGGATAAATCCTTTTTCGTTCACCTGAATACCAATACGTTCAGCACCAATCGCGAATCCGTTCGGACTGCGGCCCACAGCCATCAAAATGCAGTCATACGTCTGCGGGTCGGGTGCATTGTCTCCATCGAAAGTGACCAGCAAACCGGATTTCTTCGATTCAATACCGGTGACACGGGTTCCCAGATAAATCGCTTCGTAGCGCTTCTTGATCCGCCGGTAAAGCGGCTTGACAAGATCTTCATCCGCACTGGGGATAAGCTGATCCATGAATTCAACAATACTGATTTTACTGCCGAGCGCCGAATAAACCGTCGCCATTTCCAGCCCGATAATCCCGCCGCCGATGACCAGCATATGCTTGGGGATTTTTTCAAGCTTGAGCGCACCGGTGGAATCGATAATGCGCGGATCGTCGTATGGAAATCCCGGAATATGGGTGACGTTTGAGCCCGCAGCGATAATGCAATGATCAAACGAAACGGTTTTGGCGCCTTCAGCGGTTTCCACCTGCATGAGATGCGGCGTGACAAATTTTCCGGTGCCGTGCAGCACTTGCACTTTGCGCTGTTTGGCGAGTGCTTCTAAGCCTTTGGTCAGTTTGCCAATGACCGATTCTTTCCACAACCGCAACTTATCTAACGCTATTTTCGGTTTGCCAAATGTAATGCCGTGGCTCTCGGCTTGTTCAGCCTCGGTGATGATTTTCGCAGTATGCAGCAGCGCTTTGGATGGAATACAGCCGACATTCAGGCAAACGCCGCCTAAAGTGTCATAACGCTCGATCAAAATCACCTGCTTGCCCAGATCGGCAGCCCGGAACGCGGCCGTATAGCCACCCGGCCCCGCGCCAAGCACAACCACGTCAGCATGCAAATCGCCGCGTGGTGCGCCTTCCTGCGATATGCTCAGATCGACTTCCTTTTTGACGGCAGACTGTTCAGATTGATTTGCATTGGCCTTTTCAATAGGTTGTTCGGTTTCTGGAGATGGCGCTGGTTGCGTTGGCTGCTCTGTTTGTACTGGTTGAGCGGGTTGCACTGAATTTGCCGCCGTTTCCTGTTCAGCCATTTCCAATGTCAGAATCAGCGACCCTTCAGAAACCTTGTCGCCGACTTTTACCTTGACTGATTTGACCTTGCCAGCCTGCGGCGAAGGAACTTCCATCGTCGCCTTGTCGGTTTCCAGCGTGATCAGCGAGGTTTCTTGCTCTACGGTGTCGCCGGGTGATACGAGTACCTCGATCACCGTTACATCGCTGAAATCACCAATATCGGGAACTTTAATGTCAACTATCTGAGCCATAAAATATTCAATCTTTTATTTATTAGGGTATTTCCAGAAATTCAAAGTGTTGTGACAAAAGGGGTAAGCAGGCAATCCGTGAAACGGATGCTCGCAAAGTTTGGATTTTTAGAAATGCCCGTCATTGCCTGACTTGCCCATCACCCAGCACGACGAATTTCTGACTCGTCAGGCCTTCCAGACCTACCGGTCCGCGTGCATGGATTTTATCGGTGGAAATACCAATTTCAGCACCGAGGCCGTATTCAAAGCCATCCGCAAAGCGCGTGGTGGTATTCACCATCACCGAACTGGAATCCACCTCGCGCAGGAAACGGCGCGCACGTGTGTAATTCTCCGTGACGATCGCATCGGTATGCTGCGAACCGTAACGGTTGATATGGTCAATCGCCTGGTCAAGTCCGTCAACGATGCGGATGCTTAAAATCGGCGCAAGGTATTCGGTCGACCAGTCTTCCTCGGTTGCCGGATTCATTGATGCAATGATGGCGCGGGATGCATCATCCCCACGTAGTTCGACGCCTTTATCCAGATAAATTTTACCGAGCGCGGGTAACACTTTTTCGGCAATACCGCGATGCACCAGCAATGTTTCCATGGTATTGCACGTGCCATAACGCTGCGTTTTGGCGTTGTCGGCAATTTTAATCGCCTTGTCGAAATCCGCCTGATCGTCGATGTAAACATGGCAGACACCGTCGAGATGCTTGATTACCGGTACGCGCGCTTCATTCGAGATGCGTTCAATCAATCCCTTGCCGCCGCGTGGCACGATAACATCGACAAATTCCTGCATGGTGACCAGTTCACCGACAGCCGCCCGATCGGTTGTTTCGATCACCTGCACCGCTGTTTCAGGCAGACCGGCAGTCGCCAATCCTTCGCGCACGCAGGTTGCAATCGCCTGATTGCTGTGGATTGCTTCCGAACCGCCGCGCAGAATTGCTGCATTGCCCGCTTTCAGGCAAAGCCCGGCGGCATCGGCGGTGACATTCGGGCGTGCTTCGTAAATAATGCCGATCACGCCAAGCGGCACGCGCATTTTGCCGACCTGTATGCCGGAAGGGCGGTAACTCAATCCCGTGATTTCACCAATTGGATCGGCGAGTGCGGCAATCTGCAACAAGCCTTCCGCCATATTCGCGATGCCTTTTTGCGACAGCGTCAAGCGGTCGATCATCGCCGCCTCCAGTCCCTTTGCTTTTGCAGCGTCCAGATCTTTGGCATTCGCGGCCAGCAGTTTTTGTTCATCGCGCCGAATCGCGTCCGCCATCGCGATCAATGCCTTGTTCTTGTGCGCTGTTTCGGCCCTGGCCATCAGCCGCGATGCGGCGCGCGCCTCGCGGCCAACGGATTGCATGTAGTGTTTGATATCGGTGGTGCTCATGAAAATAATTTTTAGAGATAAAACTGATGCCTATCATTATAGTACAAGATGCGCGTACGGATTCCAGATGGTTTTATCTGGTTTTAGTCTGGAAATTGCTTGACGCAGCGTCGCAACAGTTTACGGTAATTCCAGTGCTCGATTTCGAGATAATGCCGCGTGGATGCTTTGTAACAGATGCCATTGCTCAGATCGGGCAGTGAACCAGCTTTTTGCTGACGTAACATATCTGCTGCCTCGTGACCGTCACGTACCGCTGCAGCAAATTTTGCAGCCGCGAGCATTTGCCAGTGCACCAGTCCGAACTGCCCGCCATCGGCCTGTATGAGTCCCGAAACAAACAGCGTATCGTAAACCGGGTGAAAAACATGCAGATACAATTGGGGTTTTCCATCATGCCAATTCAAATGCCGTTCGTCGATGAACGGAAATTTGATCAGATATCCCGTGGCGAACACGATCAGATCGACTTCAATGCTTGATCCATCGACGAAATGCACCGTGTTGCCGTCAAACCGTTCGATATCCGGTTTGGGTGTGATGTCGCCCTGACTAACATAGTAAGGCAGCAAGGTGTTGATCACCGGATGCGTTTCAAAGAAGCGGTGATCCGGGTGCGGCAGTCCCGTTTTTTCCGGTTTGCCGACAAGCAACCGATGCATGAACGTTGCCGCAATACGGCGCAACCACAGCGGCAACCGTAACGCCAGCATTTGTTCGCCAACCTGGTCGGTCGGTCGGCCCAGCAAATATTTGGGCATATACCAGTATCCACGGCGTGTGCTGTGCCAGGTGCGCTCGGCAAACTGCGCAGCTTCCACCGCAATATCGCAGCCGCTATTCCCGCCGCCGACCACGAGCACACGGCGACCGGTAAAAATATCCGGTCTGCGGTAATCGGCGGAATGCAGCATCTGCCCTGAAAACTTACCGGAATACTCCGGCCATTTCGGAAACCAGTTGTGGCCGTTGGCAATTACCAACAGATCAAATTCTTTTTTTTCACCGTTCTCGAATGTCAATGTCCAGCGAGTTTGTGCATTGCCTTCATCGCCTTCATCATCTTCGATTAGCGGTTCGACATATGCCACACCGGTGGAAAAACGGATATGATCGAACAGTTTGAAATGTGCGGCATAGAATTTCAGGTAAGCGAGAATCTGGGAATGATGTGGGTAATCCGGGTAGTCCTGTGGCATCGGAAAATCAGGAAACTCTGTTCCAGACCTCGAAGAAATGGTGTGTGTGGAGCGGTAAACGCGTGAACACGCTTTGCCGTAATGCCAGTTGCCGCCGAGATCATCTTCGCGTTCAAACACCTGCACGTCAAAACCCTGCGCAAGAAAATGCCGCGCCGCAGCCAACCCTGAACTGCCCGCACCGATGATTGCGACGGATTGTTTCATCAAAATTTAGACCAGAAAGTTATATGTGTTCATTTTCTAATGATTAAGGTTAGATTGTGTTTCGTCCTAGCGCGCAATCAAGCCTTAATCAATAGAGAACAGGCTTCTCGGCATCACAAATCAATCCCTGCGGCTTTGAAAAGCTGCAAGGTGCGACCGAATTCTGTGCCCGCCACTGTGCTACTGAGCACCCCGGAGACCTCTCTGAGCATTTCCTTAAGTGTAACTACTTTTATGGGATTGCCTTCCATTGCGGCCACGAACAGTGGGTGTTGCTCCCATGTCTCGGGAGTGCCCTTTAGATGAGTGACCGCCGTAACATAAGTGAATGCTGGCTCACCTGTCGCCTCTTTGACGGAAGAAATGAAAGCCTCGGACCATTTGGGCACGACAAGTTCTCGAAAGCCACGCCATGCCTCACGCCCACTTACAATTTTGTTCTCCCGAATTTGTTTGATCTTTTGTTCAGGATTTAAGCCGGCCTGCCAGCTCTTGCAGTTTACGGCCCAAACTCGATTAGGCCCTTTCAACTTGGGATTGAAGCCCATGACATCAATATCACTGTGGTTCGAATCTTGTTTGGAAACGAAGTCGGGATGATCCTTTCGAGGCAGAAACTTGATGTTATGCCTGACAAAGTAGCCCCGGTGGATAAGAAACTCCTCAACCAGTTGTTCGAGTATGTCCTCTTTCGAAGCCACTGTTTTTCCTGTTCTTTAACTAGAATTAGACGTCCGAAATAACGCAATATATTACGTCAAGCCACATGCTGAATTATAGATTGTTATTATAATTCAATTGTTTATATTTAATCATAACAAGTTTTGTTATATCCGCACACTAACCTGACGAATATATCCCTATAAAATAAATTCCTTTTTTGGTACCAGATTTGGGACAAACTCCGGCTCAAACCTGTAGCTGGGTTAGTTTACGTTATCCAGGCATTTGAACTACTCAGTAATACCAACCATTATTTCGCCATTGGTAACGATACGGATAACCGGAATACCAGTTTCGCTGAAAAACCGGGCGCCAGCGGTTGCTCCACAGGTAAAGTTGACGTTCGGTATGTTTAAGGCGTGTCGCTTCGGCGAGTAATTCTTCCGATTCCTTGTCACCTGCGGCTGCTGCAAGCGATAGCCATTTTTCCGCTTCACGAAAATCCGGCCCCATTTCTTCAAGTCCCGTCAGGTAGAGACGCCCGAGGGCTTTCTGCGCATCAATATTGCCCCTGTCTCCGGCGCTGCGCATCCATTGGATGGCCTGGTAGCTGTTGCGTTTGATGCCGTCGCCGCGGAAATATCGGAGCGCCAGATCGTAAGCGGCGTCCGGATTGTCTTCCGCCATTGCGATTAATGCGGCTGCCTGGTGTTGCTCAGCGGTCATTTTCGGCGTGGTTGCTTCCATGTATTGCGGATTGTCCATGGAGCGGTCGTAACAGCCGGATGAATCGCAAACTCGTTCGTATCCTGTATAGGGTTGAGGGGCGGCACATCCTGCTAGCAGTGTCATTGGAATAACTAATAAAAACAGTGAATTAAGAATTTCGGTTTCTCTCGTTAATCGCATCATATTGACTTTTTTTTTAACTATGTGATTAATATCATATTATAATCAAAAGGTAAAAAAATATAATTTTGTCAAAAAGGGGGAATGTATGCCAATAACGGGTAAGATCAGTGCGTGGATTGAGTCAAACAAGAAACCAATTCTTTCGTTATGTGTGCTAACGCTTGCCGGGTGTGCAAATGTGACACCGGGTACTTATCAAACGGCGAGTACCGGTGCGGCTGCGGGTGGCGCCAGTGTCGGCGCAAATCCGACGTTGGAGCGTTGCGAAAAAACATTGGGTACACTTGCCGTTGACGATGGGCGCGCTGCTGACTGGTATGGCCGATTTGGAAGCGCGACTAGTATTACCACGATTGAGCCACTTATTCGTTTGGCCGTGCAGCAATCCAACTGTTTTATTATCACATCAATCGGTAATCTGCGAACTGACAGCCGTTTATCACGCATTACCGATATTCAACGCAATTCGGGTGAATATCGCGCCGGTTCCAATCAACATGCAGGGCAACGTGTTGCAGCCGATTATTACATGGAACCAAGCATCATTATCGATGATGATTCAACCGGGCAGTTAGGTGGCGCGGTAGCGGGTATATTGGGTTCAACTGTGCATCCGTCAATTGGCCGTCTCGGTGGCATGATGGAATCCAGAGTATCGGTTGTGACGCTCAGCCTGTTTGATATCCGTTCGGCGGTTCAGATTTCAGCATCTGAAGGCAGCGCAACAGCGACTAATTTTAGTGCCGCGCTTGGCGCGTTCGGCAGCAGAGGCAGCACAGCTTTAAGCGGTTTTTCAAGAACACCATCCGGTCAGGCGACTGTTGCAGCATTTATCGACGCATACAACGGTATGGTACGGGCTTTAAAATACTATGAAGCACAAGATGTTGAAGGTGGCCTGGGGACAGGTGGGGCGCTTAAAGTCAATTAGCCGGAACATGAAAAGAACGCAGCAGTTATTCTGCGTTCTTTTTTATTTTAATTGTGTACAAACCAATGTGGTCACGAATTGATAGCGTGCTAAGCCTTGGGTAATGGGAAAACAATTGATTCTACAACACCGCTGAGTTCTTCAATCGTCACTGCCTCGCCGGCTTGTTGCGAACCAATCTGCTTGATCCGCTCCAGAACCTGCTGGACTAGAATTTCAGGCGCCGATGCACCTGCTGTAATGCCGATACGACGCTTGCCTGTAAACCATTCTTCTTTTAGCTGCTCGGCATTGTCAACCATATACGCTTCAATATTGGCATTGCGGGCGACTTCGCATAAACGGTTTGAATTTGAGCTGTTTGGCGAACCCACTACAATAGCCAGATCGCATTGTTTGACCATCTTCTTGACAGCATCCTGCCGGTTTTGTGTGGCGTAGCAGATGTCGTCTTTCTTGGGGCCGGTAATTTTGGGAAAACGCTGTTTCAATGCATCAACGATACGTGCTGCATCGTCAACGGACAGTGTCGTCTGGGTAACATAAGCGAGGTTGAATTCATCCTTGACGTTTAGTGTTTGAACATCATCTTCGGTTTCGACGAGGTACATGCCTTTGTCGTCCCCTTCAGCCTGACCCATTGTGCCTTCAACCTCAGGATGCCCCTGATGCCCGATCATGATAATTTCCTTGCCGTCCTTGCGCATTTTGGCCACTTCTACATGCACTTTAGTCACCAGGGGGCAGGTCGCATCAAACACTTTCAATTTGCGCTCGGCCGCTTCACGGCGTACGGCGTGTGATACGCCATGTGCGCTGAAGATCAGGATACTGTTTTCTGGCACTTCATCGAGATTCTCGACAAAAATGGCGCCTTTATTTTCCAGATCTTCAACGACAAAACGATTATGTACCACTTCGTGACGAACATAAATCGGTGCGCCATGCATCGACAGCGCACGTTCGACAATGCCTATGGCACGATCAACACCGGCGCAGAAGCCGCGGGGATTTGAAAGTAATACTTTAACCATTCATATTCTCCACTAAAATATTCGTTTAATCCTGATAACGTTTTATCAGTTCAGTGCGCTTCAAGTATGCGTCACGGGCAATTTGTATATCTTCCAGGAATAACGGCAGTTCTTTTAATAACAGGGCCTGAGGGCCGTCAACCAGTGCCTTGCTGGGAACCGGATGGAAATCGACCAGCACCATATTGGCGCCCGCAATTATCCCTTGCGCCGTGACATGCATGACATCCAGGATGCCATCGGGTGAAGCGGCGCGCGTTCCGACAGAATGGGATGGATCGATACAAACCGGCATGCGTGTCAACCGTTTGACGACAGGAACATGCGCGAAATCGACAAAATTGCGGTGTGGATCACCCATATTGGTTTTCATGCCGCGTAACCCAAATACAACCTTGCGATTGCCTTCTGACGCCAGATATTCCGCTGCATTTAATGATTCATCCAGCGTAATGCCAAATCCGCGTTTGATCAGCACGGGAAATTCCTGCTGACGGCCGACGATTTTCAGTAACTCAAAATTCTGTGTGTTGCGGGTGCCGATTTGCAGCATAATGCCGGTTGGATTGCCGGTTTGATGCAAGGCAGTCCGGATTTCATCCAGATGGATTTCATGCGTTATTTCCATCGCAATAACTTTAATGCCGTATTTTCCGGCCAGATCAAAAACATAAGGCAGGCAGGTTTTTCCATGACCCTGGAAGGCATAAGGACTGGTTCTGGGTTTGTAGGCGCCCATACGGGTACACACTTGACCATTTTCCTGTAATGTCCGCATCATGATTTCAACATGTTCCAACGTATCGACAGCGCATAAGCCGGCAAACACGTTTAACGTGTCTTGACCGAAAACAACATCGTTATACACGAAGCTGGTGGATCTTTCGTCATTCTGATGGCGGCCAAGAATGCGATATTCTTCGGATATACGAACGACACTCTCGACACAGGGTAGATTTTTGATCTCGTCAAGCGATAATGCTTTGGTATTTCCGATCAGATATATTTCCGTCAGGGTTTGTTCTGAGCCGACCTCAGTATGTACGCGTGTCGTAATGCCAGCCAAATTAACCAGGTGGTTAAATAACTGTTTATACTCCGGACTGTCGGACCGGGTATTGGGAACTAAAATTAGAATCATAATTATTAATAAGTTTATGCTTGTTTTCAGGAAATCATCGATGCGATTTCACTGTGGGGAATTGCTGTCCCGAATCAATTTCGCGTGATTTTATGTAATATATTGAATTTCAACAACTTGTTCTTTCTGTGTAAAAAATGCAGATTGCGAATTTTAACTGAAAAAAGGGTCTGTTACCATGATCCGGTTAATCTGAATTTTCGCGGTTTTTTTTAAAAGCCTGCAAACTGGCACTGACTAAATCACTGACATACACGATGCCCCGCATTTGCAGTGTTTCAAAATCACCTACCAACGGTACTGCGGCGCCCTTAAAATCTTTTAATTTCAGATAAGCTGTGTGTACGCTCATCGTTTCAGTTAACACGACTGGCGGTGTGATAAGGATGCCGGTAATGGGTTTTGATTGTTGCTCTTTGTCATCGATTGCAAGCAGGTCGGATGCATGCACGATTCCTAAAAGGCGGTTGTTTGAATCGACGACATAACCGGTGTCGCTGGAATGGTCGATTATTTGGCTGCGTGCTGTTGATACGGTCATGGTGTCTGTTAGCTTGACGAATGAATTCGATGTCAAGGCGCTGACCGGTACTTCATGCAACGTTTGTTCGGTGGCTGTTGTTTCAGGTGCTATTCCGCGCATGCGCAGTTGATGGTAGAAATAGGACTGATTGAACAATTGCCGGGTAACGGTGCCACCGGCAACAACCGAAACCATAACGGCCGTCATCAATGAATAATTGCCGGTTAATTCAAACACGATTAAGATCGTTGTGATCGGCGCACCGATTACACGGCTGATTACCGCACCCATGCCGACTACACCGTAGACAGCAGGCGATGAAGTCAACTCTGTCGCTTCATGCATGGCCAAACCGAATGCAGTTCCGGCCATGGCGCCCAGAAACAGTGCCGGACCGAATATGCCGCCAGAGAAGCCCGCCGCAAAACTGACCGATGTTGCCAGTAATTTAACGAGAACCAATAACGCCAGAGTGCTCATGGCAAATTGCAGATGTAAGGCATCACGAATGATATGTTCTCCGAGACCGAATGTTTGCGGAAAAATAACGATGATGCCGCCGAGTATCATGCCTCCCAGCGCGGCCCGCGCCATTGCGGAAATGGGGAGGTTCTGCGCGAACTGTGTGGCCTGATGCATGGAAGCCATATATAACACGGCGAGGGCGCCGCCGATAACGCCGAGCAGCGCAAAGAGGAGATATTCCCAGTTGGCCGTAATTGAAATCTCTGGCAGCATGAAAATGATATTGTCAAAATCATGGATGTGGGCGATAGTGCTGGCGACCACAGAAGCAATAGCAATCGGCATGATTGACCGGTATCCGAAGCGGCCCAGAATCGCTTCGTGCGCAAACACCAGGCCAGCCAGTGGCGCGGAAAATGAAGCTGAAATTGCGCCGGCTACGCCACAGGCCAATAATGTTTTGTTCTGTTCGGGCGATAATTTCAATAATTGTGAAAACCAGGATCCCAGTGATGCGCCCAGATGAACGGCTGGCCCGTACCGGCCGACCGATGCGCCACTGCCGATGGAGACAATGCTGGCGGTAGCGCTGCCGATCCCCGCCCTGATGGATAGAAGGCCTTTCCCGTTACGTACGGCGGCAATAGCATCGGCCGGACCATGATGGCGTTGTTCCGGCATGCCGTACTGTATAATCAGCCGGACGGTTATTGCACCGAGAACCGGGAGTAAAAACAATTGCCATACGGGTATATTCTCCAAATGGGTATAAAAAGCTTCACCTTTGGCGCCAACCAGCAATTGGTGCATCTGATCGATTGCCCATAAAAAAAACAGTGATGCATAGGCGGATGCGGCGCCGACGCATGCGGCGATTAAGGCCTGAAACAGAATGTCGCGCAAATTGTTTTGGGAATAATCAGGCATGAAAAGTGTTTTGGCAGTTGCGACAATATGTCGCATCGGTTTTACGGTGAAATTGGGTTAAAGTTATACGTTTGCTGTTATTAATTATCATAGTCTTCAAAACAACAGTGTCATGTTGAACAGTTTCAGTCAAGCTCCGCTTAGTAAAAATCTGTTGCGCTTGTTCATGCTCAGAAATATTGCCATTCTTGCGCAATGTCTGACATTTAGCCTTGTTTATATCATTATGGCGATAGATATTCCGTGGGCTGAAATAGTCGTCGTAGTCGTTTTGCTGGCGGTGGCCAATGTGTTGACCTGCATGCGCCTGCGCCGAAAATGGCCGGTATCGAACATCGAATTTTTTGCACAATTACTGATTGATGTTTTTGCACTCAGTGCATTGCTTTATTTCAGTGGCGGTTCTACCAATCCGTTTATTTCGCTCTATCTGTTGCCGATCACAATTGCTGCCACTACGCTGCCATGGCGGTATACCTGGACGTTATCCGTTATTACGATTGGATGCTATACCTTTTTGTTGTTTAATTATATTCCGTTACCACACGATCATGACCAGCATCTGGTTGAATTCAACTTGCATGTGTCCGGCATGTGGCTGACATTCGTGCTCAGTACCATTATTATTGCCTGGTATGTGGTCAAAATGAATAGTTCCATCCGTGACCGCGACCACGATCTGGCGCAGGCGCGTGAACAGGCGCTGCGTAATGAACAGATTATCGCATTGGGCACACTGGCGGCGGGTGCAGCCCATGAACTGGGAACGCCGTTATCGACAATGGCTGTTATTACCGGTGAATTGCAAAAGGAATATCCTCAAGACTCTGAATTTCAACATAATGTTCATATTTTGCGTGACCAGATTACCCATTGTAAGCAGACTTTGACGCAGTTGCTGGCCAAAGCCGGGCAAGCAAGAGTTGAAGGGGGCGGCCAATTACCCGTCGATGTATTCATGGATTCGGTATTGGAAAAATGGAAGTTGATACGGCCAGCAGTTAATTTCAGTTATCAAAAGGATGGACCGACTCCCGCGCCTAAAATCATGGACAGTCAGTTGCTCAGTCAGTCGTTATTGAACCTGCTGAATAATGCGGCTGATGCATCATCGCAGCATATCGAAATTAAGAGTCACTGGGATACGCAGCATTTTCATCTGGAGATTATTGATGACGGTGAAGGTCTGACCGCTGAAGCCACCCAGCGGGCCGGTGAAGCGTTTTTTACCAGTAAGGCGCCCGGCCAGGGATTCGGGATTGGCCTGTTTCTGGCCAATGCCAATATCGAACGTCTGGGTGGGAGCGTCCATTTGTTCAATCTGGAGAATGGCGGCGCCTGCACCCAGGTAACTTTGCCTTTAATAGGATAAACGCCATGAATAGGATAAATGCCATGACGGAAACGACATTCAACGCTACCGGTTTAGCTACCGATACGAATGAGGATGCAGCCGAACAGCCCAGCCTGTTGATCGTCGATGACGATAAGACGTTTTGTGATGTTTTGGCCAGGGCTATGACGAAACGCGGGTTTGGCGTGCAGGTAACCTATAACATAGATGACGCAATGACAGCAGCCGAAACGATGGCGCCGGAATACGCCATAGTCGATCTCAAACTGGCGAACGAATCCGGGCTGGTGTTGGTCGAGAAACTGAAAGCGCTTGATCCGGGTACACGTATCGTCATGCTGACCGGTTACGCCAGTATTGCGACGGCGGTAGAGGCGATCAAGCTTGGTGCAACGCATTATTTAGCGAAACCGGTCGACGCGGATGAAATTATGGCGGCTTTTGAACGCACTAATGGTGAAGTCGATACGCCGATTAGCGCTAACCCTTTATCTGTGGGCCGGTTAGAATGGGAATATATTCATCGTATATTGGCGGAGAACGATAACAATATTTCCGTAACCGCCAAAATTCTGAACATGCATCGCCGTACCTTGCAACGTAAACTGGCCAAAAAACCACACCGAGAATAGTGTTTGTGTCTCATATCCTGAATGGGGCTATACACGATTGATTGATGATCCTGAAAACCTCAGTTGACCGTTACAATGATGGAACTTTTTGTGCCAGGGATACACTTTTAGTGTACGCTATCAAACTTTTCTAAATCATTGTCATGAGTGATTTTAAACCCGGTCAGCGTTGGATTTGCGACGTTGATTTACAATTAGGCTTGGGAACAGTTCGTTCCGTAGAAGGGCGTGTTGTCAGTATTACTTTTGCATCGACTGACGAGACACGCTCGTATTCGCGTCAATCGGCGCCGCTGACCCGCGCCATTTTTAATATCGGCGATAGAATTTCCAATCTACACGGCGTTACGGTTCAAGTGACATCCGTCAACGATGAAGAGGGCTTGTTGATTTATACCGGCCTCGATTCTCAGGGCGAACTGATAGTATTGCCGGAAGATCAATTAGCCCATTACATTCAGTTTAGCCAGCCTGTTGACCGATTGTTCAATCAGCATATCGATGCGGATAAATGGTTTCAGGTGCGTTATCAAACCTGGCGATTAATCAATCAGCTTGGTAAAACACCGTTGTTTGGTTTACTTGGCGCACGGACCAGCCTCATTCCCCATCAACTGTATATCGCGCATGAAGTTGGCCGGCGTTATGCGCCGCGGGTATTGCTTGCCGATGAAGTAGGATTGGGAAAAACCATCGAAGCCGGTTTGATTTTGCATCAGCAGTTATTGACCGAACGCGCCAGACGGATATTAATTGTCGTTCCTGAAACATTGATTCATCAATGGCTGGTGGAAATGTTGCGACGCTTTAATCTTAACTTTAGTATTTTTGACGATGAACGTTTTGCCGCATTGGAAGAAAGCGATCCCACAGAAAACCCTTTCCACAGTGAACAGCTGGTTTTATGCAGCCTGGGATTTTTATGCGACAACACAAAAGCCTATCAGGCCGCTCTGGACGGTGAATGGGATTTGCTGGTTGTGGACGAGGCGCATCATCTTGAATGGTCGGAAAATTCGCCGAGCCAGGCTTATCAGGTTATCGAAAAACTGGCGAGCCATATCAAGGGCGTTCTCTTGCTGACCGCAACCCCCGAGCAATTGGGTAAGGTGAGCCATTTTGCCCGCTTAAGACTGCTGGATTCCAATCGTTTTGACGACTATCCGCATTTTCTTGCCGAGGAACAGGCGTATGAACCGATAGCTGATGCTGTAGAGGCGCTGTTGAACAATCAACTCCTGACAAGCGCCATTCGCGAGACGCTGTTATCGTTTGCTGATACAGCGCAAATGTTATCCGATCTCACTGAACTTGAAAAAACAGCCGATCACGAAGAAACCAGAACAGCATTAAAACAGGCGCTTGCCGAATCACTGCTCGATCGGCATGGTACGGGGCGCGTACTGTTTCGAAACACGCGCGCTGCGGTAAAAGGGTTTCCGGGACGGAAGCTGATTCCTGAACCATTGCCGTTGCCCGCAGAATATGATGCCATACTGACTGAATTTGAATCGGAAAACCTGTCTCAGCCTAAATTGTTATTGTACCCGGAATTGATTTATCAGGCGGGTGAAGCGGAAACACCGGAATCCGACTGGACGGATTTCGATCCTCGTATTGAGAAGCTGTACGAAACGATGCGCAGGCTCAAGCCAGAGAAAATCCTGGTTATTACAGCGAGTGCATTGACCGCTTGTGATCTTGCTCATGCGCTTAAAATGCGCACCGGCAAGCCTTTTCCGGTATTTCATGAACAAATGAGTCTGCTTGAGCGTGATCGTGCCGCGGCTTTTTTTGCCGATAAGGAATCCGGCAGCCAACTATTGATTTGCTCGGAAATCGGCAGTGAAGGACGTAATTTCCAGTTTGCACATCATCTGGTTTTGTTTGACTTGCCGTTTAATCCGGATTTGCTCGAACAGCGTATCGGGCGTCTGGATCGTATTGGTCAAACGGAAACCATAAAAATTCACGTGCCGTATCTGCAAAACAGCGCGCAGGCCGTGATGTTGAATTGGTGCCACGACGGCCTCAATGCACTGGAGAAAACCTGTCCCACAGGGCAGGCGGTTTATCAGCAGGTGGAACCGGAGCTTGTCGTTGCACTGCATCAACGCAATCTCGACGCGGTTCCGTTTTATGAACTCATCGATCACACGCAGAAAACCAATCATCTGCTGAAGGAAGCGCTTGACCATGGGCGTGACCGTTTGCTCGAATATAATTCGTTCAGGCCGCATATTGCCGCGCAGCTTTACCAAACGGCTTGTAAGCAGGATGCTGACACCACACTGCAACACTATATGGATATTGCTTTCGATTGCTTTGGCGTGCACACTGAGGAACACCGCGCCGGAAGTTACCGTATTGAACCCAGTGAGCATATGACATCAGCATTTCCCGGTTTGCACGATGAGGGGGTAATTATTACCTATGACCGGGATACTGCGCTGGCCAATGAAGACATGCAGTTTCTTTCCTGGGAACATCCCATGGTCGTCCATGCCATGGAGCGTGTTACCGGTGATGAATCCGGTAATACGTCCGTTGCCGGATTTTCCCATCGTGCTGCACGGCCCGGCATATTGTTTCTGGAATGTGTGTTTATTCTGGATACCGCATCAATTACCGTTGCCGGCAAATGCAGTTTGCCGCCAGCGATGATTCGTACCCTGATTGACGAACAGGGGCAGGCAGATTATGCCGCATTGGATCACCAGACGATTAATCAATGTTTGACGGTTGTGTCGCAAGACATCGCGGGGCAGATCGTCACGCTCAAAAAAGAAGCCATTAAAGACATGATTGCCGCAAGCGAGCAGCTTGCAGAAAAACAAATGCCAGCCATGACCAAGCAGACCGGAATTCAGGCAACGGAAATGCTGGTATCGGAAATTGACCGGCTAAAAGCCTTGAAACTGGTTAATCCCAATGTGCGCGCAGAAGAAATTCAATTTTTTGAACGCCAGTTGGAACATGTACAAGAAGCGGTGAAAGCTGCACATTTTAGACTCGATGCGATTCGGGTTCTGGTGGCAACTTAAACCTAAATTTGACTTTGTTGGAATTTATCATGAAAGAACCCCGCATTATTGTCGCCATGGATTTCAATTCGGGTGAACAAGCGTTGGAATTGGCAGCCCGGCTTGATCCGGGGTTATGCCGGTTAAAAGTCGGAAAAGAACTTTTTACCGCAGCAGGTCCCGGTCTGGTTGAGAAACTGATACATGCAGGGTTTGATATTTTCCTGGATCTCAAGTATCACGATATTCCCAATACGGTTGCCAGCGCTTGCAGCGTTGCTGCCGGGATGGGGGTGTGGATGATTAATGTCCATGCCCTGGGTGGCCGGAAAATGCTGTCTGCAGCGCGTGAAGCTATCACGCCGGGAACGGCCAAGCTGATAGCGGTTACGCTGTTGACCAGTATGGATCAGGACGATTTGAACGATATCGGCTTGCAGGGTAGTCCTGAGCAGATTGTTTCGCGCTTGTCGCTATTAACGCAGGATTGCGGGTTGGATGGCGTGGTTTGTTCGGCATTGGAGGTGAAATCGTTGCGGCAGTTGATTGCTCCGGACTTTAATCTGGTAACGCCAGGCATTCGGCCGCTCGATAATAGCGTCGATGATCAAAAACGGATCGCCACACCATCACAGGCGATACAAAACGGGTCGGATTATCTGGTCATCGGCAGGCCGATTACGCAGGCGCAGGAACCGCTGGCTGCATTGCAGCGGATAAACCAGGAAATCGAAAGCCTGGCCTGACGTCAAATCACCGCGTTGGTGTTTTCAACCATAGAACGTCGGTAAGGACATCCCCATCCATAATAGCACCAGAATAATCATGGTGATGCCCACACCGATTGTGCCGACAATCATGCCGATCAAAATGGTAATGCCGTCTTTGCTCAGCAAGCCGAGTGACATGATCAGAATGCCCCAACCCGGCGGGAAATTGGTCAGCGGAATCGGCAGCGATATCGATAAGGCAAACACAAAGGCAAAAATACCAATAATTCTTTCCCAAGTGTGGACGCTGATATAAGTCAGGCTGGGTTGCAGCCGTTTTTCAATTTTTCGCAGCCATGGATTGGCCTTGATTACCAGTTTCTCCAAACTGGCGCGTTTGATTTCCTTTTTTTCAATCCAGACGGGCAACCATGGTGCACGCATACCGATGATCATCTGTACTGAAAAAATAAATAGCGGAATAGAAAACAGTGTTGTGTAACCCGGCGGTACGGGGACCGGCAGGCAAAGCGGTAATGCCGCGATAGCGAGCAAAACACCAAAGCCGCGCTCATGCAGGGAGTTTTTGATTTCGCCTATGGTGATACTTTCGCTACGATAAACCACAACTACATTTTCAAGCAGTTCGGAGGTGGATCGTTCGTGATTATTATTATCGTTATTATGAGTGCTCATGGATTTTTCCCGGATACCCTACAAAATCATTGCAAACTGAATCCGCCAGGCGATACAGTGGCGTGGATTAAAATCGTTATCATATTCTCTAATCGGCATATCGTATCAATTTATTCATAGCGGAGTGCTTCAACAGGTTTGAGCGAGGCTGCTTTACGGGCTGGATAAAACCCGAAAAAAATACCCACTGCGGATGCAAAAGCAAATGCCAGTACAATCATACCCAATGTGATGACAATTAGCATGTCAACCACTTGGCTGACAATCCAGGCTCCCGTGATTCCCAAAATGACGCCAATCATACCGCCCATAAAGCAGATCATCATAGCCTCCAGTAGAAATTGCAGCAAAATGGCGCGCCGATTGGCGCCTATGGCCATGCGTATGCCGATTTCCCGGGTGCGTTCGGTCACCGATACCAGCATGATATTCATGATGCCGATACCGCCGACTACTAAGGAAATGGATGCAATCGCACCGAGTACAATGGACAGAATTTTTGCGGTTCCGGTTGCGACATCCGCGATAGCCGTCAGGTTTCGCACGGTGAAATCATTTTCCATGCCATCGGAAATGCGGTGGCGTTGCCGCAGTAATTGGGTGATTTCAATTTCAGCTTCATCCATGATGTCGGCGGATTCACCTTGCACCATCATGTAACGGATAGAACCGGGGAATTGATTGCCGGTAATCTGCCGTTCACTGGTTGTGATCGGAATCAGGACATTGTCGTCCTGGTCACGACCACTCAGGCTTTGGCCTTTGGCTGCCAATACACCGACAACCAGAAAAGGGCGGTTGGCAATGCGCATGGTTTTTCCAATGGGGTTGACGGAGCCGAACAGTTTCTCGGCAGTAACCGAGCCCAGCACGGCGACGCGGGTTGCCGAGCGGACATCGGATTCGGAAAAAATAGTCCCTTCTTCGATTTCCCAATTGCCGACCGAGAAATAATCCGGTGTGGTGCCGGTAATCATCGCACTCCAGTTTCTTGCACTGTAATTCAATTGCGCCGTGCCGCTGATGACAGGGCCGGTTGCTCGGATAGAAGGCAATTCGGCAATGGCGATGGAATCGTTGATGGTCAGCGTCTTGACGCTGCCGCTACCGAAAGATAACCCGCCGGATGACGTGGCGCCCGGCAAGACGATGAACAGGTTGCTGCCCATGGTTTCGATGGATTGGTTGATTTTGGTTTGTGCGCCTTGCCCGATGGACAGCATGAGCACCACCGCCGCTACGCCGATAATCATGCCTAACATCGTCAGACCGGTACGTAGCCGGTTCATGCGCAGTGCGCGCAGCGCCTCTCCTATAATCGTAGCGAAATGCATAGGGCTTGGAAATGTAACGAATAGGTGCTGTTTTTAAGCATGTGGGTGTGTTTAAAAATTCAAAGTTTTAAATAAAATGAGCAACAAAGTGTTGTGACAAAAGTAGTAAGCAGGCAATCCGTAAAACGGATGCTCGCAAAGTTTGGATTTTTAGAAATACCCATGTATTGCATCATACAACCTTGCCCACTTGCTTCTCAAGCACTTGATGAATTTGATCGCCGTCATAGATAATCCGGCCGTCTTTGATCTGGATTAACCGCCGGGCATAGGCCGCGATATCGTTTTCATGCGTAACCAGTACAATGGTAATGCCTTGTTCGCGATTGAGTTGTGTAAACAGCGTCATGATTTCTTCACTGGTTTGCGTATCGAGATTGCCGGTAGGTTCGTCAGCAAGCAGGAGTGGCGGTTGGTTGATCAGTGCGCGGCTGATCGCTACGCGTTGCTGTTGTCCACCGGATAGCTGGTTGGGGTGATGCATGGCGAATTTCTCCAATCCGGTACGCCGCAACTGTTCCAGTGCTTTTTCACGGCTGATGGTGCGTTTTTCTCCCGCATAGAGTAACGGCGTTGCAACATTGTCCAGCGCAGTCATGCGCCGAAGCAAATTGAACCCCTGAAAAACAAATCCAATGGAACGATTGCGGATTTTTGCCAGTGCGTCGCTGGACAATGAAGCCACACTCTGGTTTTCCAACCGGTAATTCCCGCCGGTCGGTGTATCGAGACAGCCCAGGATATTCATCAACGTGGATTTGCCGGAACCGGAATGTCCCATAATGGCAACGAATTCACCTTTATCAATTTGCAGGTTGACATCATGCAATACCGGATTCTCAATTTTATTGCCACCAGCATCAGTGAGGCTGTAGCTTTTGTTTAATTGTTCGATTTGAATTAATGCGGGAGGCATAACGTCTGGCTAAACTATGGAATTAAAACATCCGGAACCGGAATTTGCTTTTGGATTCCTTTTTGTCACTTTTTTCGCGAATGATAACGGCATCGCCTGCTTTCAAATTACCCTCGGTAATTTCGGTGTAATTGCCGTCGGTGATTCCTGTGGTGATATGCTCAGCGATTCGTTGCCCATTAGCGAAGCGGTATACCGTAGTCTGGTTGCTGGATGTTCCTGTTTGCGGTTTTTCAATTGAGCGAACAGATGCGCGAACGGATTCCAAATCATCGGGCTGATAGCGCAACGCGGCATTCGATATGCGAAGCACGTTGCTGCGCTGATCGACAACAAAATGAATATTGGCCGTCATGCCTGGTAGAAGTGCGCCTTCATCATTGTTGACCATGGCAACGACATTATACGTTACGACATTTTCCTGAATCGTCGGGTTGAGGCGAACCTGCTTCACGGTGCCGGTAAAGGTGCGGTTTTGGTATGCATCAACGGTAAAATTGACCGGCTGATCGATACGCAGCAGGCCGATATCCGCTTCGGAAACGCTGATGTTGATCTGCATTTCTCGCAAATCCTTGGCAATCTGGAACAAAACGGGGGTTTGGAAATTGGCCGCAACCGTCTGGCCGATATCGACATCGCGCGCAATGACAACCCCTGAAATCGGCGACTTGATGACACTGTAGTCAAGATTGGCACGGTCGCGCTCGACCTGCGCCCGACTGACGGCGAGTTGTGCGCGTGCCACATCCAGTTCCTGCTTGACGATGTCCAGCCCTTCAGCCGAAATAAAATCCTTCTCAAACAAAGTCTGGTGGCGATCAAGCTTGCTTTGGGCGATATTGTAATGCGTTTGGGCGCTCAATAAACTGGCATTCGATTGTTGCAGTTGCGCCTGTAACAAGGCCGGATCGAGTTCGGCGAGTATCTGCCCGGTTTCCACCTGATCGTTGAAATCGACATGAAGCCGCGCGACGGTGCCCGAGACCTGCGTGCCGACATTGACCAACACAACGGGGGTTAACGTGCCATTGGCCGATATGATTTGCGTGATATCGCCTCGATCCAGTACACGCGTCACGTAGGGAGTGATCTTGATTTTGTCATCTTCTCGGGTAAATCCGTACAGGGCAATGGCTATGAGGAACAGGGCTAAGACTAAAAATTTGGTGTTGCGCATAAATTCAGTTAAGAGACTTGATTATTTCCGAAGTTTTTTCGGCTGACAGGCAAAGTGCCTATGTTACCTGACAAACGCTGTTTGGGGTGGTTCAATAGATATGGATTGAGTGGGTAGAATCAATGTGAATCTTTGAGGTTGGATTCGATGGGGTTTTAATTTCGAATTTTACTTTTAACTTATTTTTAGTGTAATCTAGTAGAAATTTGTTAAAAACAGGGATCAACCGAGTCTGGCTCCTTTGATGCTTCCTTTGATGCTTTGATGTGTTTGATGCTTTGGTTTCTACCCTTTGATTTATTACCTATTACCTAATGGAGCAACAGACGTGAGCATTGATATGAGCAAAAAAGTCGGTGTGTATTTGGAAAATCCAAGCTACTTTCAACACGACCTAAACAACCAGAAATCGATCTGGATGGATAATTTGGTTCGTCCTTTGAGTAGTCATTACGAGGCAACGCTACGGTCTGTCAAGGATGTATTTGAAGAAGCCGCACGACGCAGAAAGGTGCATGAAGCTCGCTTGGCTAAGATTGATGCCATACAAGGGATTGTTTTGTCTCTCGTATTTGCCGGGCTTGATATATGTAGCGCTGCGGCACTAAAAAAAGTATCGATTCTCAGCCGTTATTCAAATAACAAGGGGCTCGAGCATTTTTTAGCTGCTAATGGCAATACATCAGCGGCAGTGAAACAATTTTTAGAACAACCAAAACTGATATCCGATACCATCCTTGGCAATCTAGATGATAGAATTCGCGGCCTAGCCCAGACTGGTACGGTGGTATCTGCCTATAAGACTGTTGAGATTCTTACGAACAAAGTTCAGCAGTCTGCACCTAAAGATCCTAGTGCCGGTTGGCCAGGAGAAGTTCAGTTCAAAAGCCGTCTCGAGACTTTCTATTCGTCAACTGCGAGATCAATAAATGAGGCTTTTGTAGAATTCGTGCGTGACGGAAAAGCTGATAGAGAGGTCAAACGTCAGTTCGTTGAATATTTCGTCCATCTACCATTTCTCCGTCCACCTACACTCAGCATGGTAGAATTTCAAAGCCACATTAAAGACTATTACGAAACATGTTATTGGTGCGATTTCATTTCTAGTGTACCGAGTCTCGGTCATTTTGGGGATAAGGGTGTGGACAAAACTCGAACGTATGGAATTATGCGCGATGGATTCCTGGCGGATACGATCAACGAACGGCTCTACAAACTTACAAATATGTTCCTTACACATTCGGGTTCGCTCAGTAAACTAGCATCTGCTGGTCCCAATTCAGATATCCGTATGGCTTGGGATGGTTGGGTAAGCAAGGCGACACACTCACCGCACCTTAAGCAAATGCGTAAAATTTCTTACTCCCAAAAAGTAAAACCGCTCTTGATTGGTGCAGGGCAAAGTACAACTATTTTCTAATTTGACACAACAAAAGAACCACTCGGTGAATTCAAGTTCAAAGATCAATGGGAAGATCAAAGGGGTCAGATCGCACGCCGTTACCGGCAATTTATCTAGCGGGTTAAAGTCCCGTCCGGGGAATTACTCGTTCACCCTGGTAGCACTGTGGAGCAGTATTTGAGTAATTGGATGCTGTAAGTTCCGCGAAGACAAAGCTGCAGGCCGCAACGCAAGTGAATCTTTATTAGCCTCGTTAACCAACTGAGGATGTTGACTCTCTGGTCTGAAGGGGAAAACTGATACTACCTGCTTGACTATCAATGTATCAATGTATCAATGTATCAATGTATCAATGCAGTATCAATGGGGTCAGAGTCGATTGTTTTGCCAAATTTTGCTATACTCAACCATGTTTCAACAAATTACAACGATAAAACATGGCCCGACTCCCACGATTTGACGTTCCCGGTCAACCTCAGCATGTCATACAGCGTGGTAACAACCGCAGTATTATTTTTGTGGGCGAGGAAGACTATCACTTTTATCTGAAGAAACTGGGCGATGCCTGCGAGAAATGTCAGTGTGATTTGCATGCTTATGTGTTAATGACCAACCACGTGCATTTACTGATGACACCGCATGTAAAAGGCGGGATTGGCAAGGTGATGCAAATGCTGGGAAGGTACTATGTCCAGTATTTCAATCATCAATACAAAAGAACCGGTACGTTGTGGGAAGGCCGGTATAAAGCAACAGTGCTGGATAGTGAACAGTATTTGTTAACTTGCAGTCGATATATTGAACTGAATCCGGTGCGTGCCGGCATGGTTGAGCATCCGTCAGACTATCCCTGGTCAAGTTATCACGCTAATGCTTTAGGCATTAAGTCTTCCCTTATCAGAGAACATAGTGTTTATACGGCTTTAGGTACAGATGCGGCTGAACGCCGGT
>JAGRFM010000070.1 GCA_020446045.1 Nitrosomonas sp. | reverse complement strand
CACGGATTCATCGCAGCGATTAATTGGAAACGTGCGGGAAATTCTGCCTGACGGGCCGCGCGGGAAATAGTGATTTTGCCGGACTCGAGTGGTTCGCGCAGGACTTCGAGGACTTTGCGGTCAAATTCGGCCAGTTCATCAAGAAACAGCACGCCATGCATCGCCAGCGAGATTTCACCGGGGCGTGGATGGCTGCCGCCGCCAACCAGTGCTACGCCGGACGCGGTATGATGCGGCGCGCGATAGGGGCGGCGTTTCCAGTTACTGATGTCGAAACTGCCCTGGCTCAGTGATTGAATCGCGGCGGATTCGAGCGCTTCAGATTCGTTCATCGGCGGTAAAATGCCGGGGAAACGGGCGGCGAGCATGGATTTTCCGGTGCCTGGAGGGCCGATCATCAGCAGGCTATGATTGCCAGCGGCGGCTATTTCCAACGCGCGCTTGGCTTGCGTCTGCCCCTTGACTTCTTCCATGTCCGGATAGTCGGGCTGTTTGTTGTGTTGATCCGGCGGGGTGCAATAAACCGGTAACGGCTGATCGCCAGTCAGATGGGAGCAGATTTGCAGCAGCGACTGTGCGGCATGGATTCTCGCCTGTTTGACCAGCGCCGCTTCGGCGGCATTGTGTTCCGGTAATACAAAGCTGCGGCCCGACTGGGCAGCGCTGTAGGTCATCGCCAATGCGCCGTGGATGGGACGCAGTTCGCCGGTGAGTGCAAGTTCGCCTGCCCATTCGTATTGATCCAGCGTGTCGGTGGGAATCTGGCCGGATGCCGCCAGGATGCCCAGTGCGATGGGCAAGTCAAACCGCCCGCTTTCCTTGGGTAAATCGGCGGGCGCCAGATTAACGGTGATGCGTTGTGCCGGGATTTTGAAATGCGCGGTTTGCAGCGCGGCTCTGACGCGATCCCGGCTCTCCTTGACTTCCGTTTCGGGCAATCCGACGATGGTGAAACTTGGCAGGCCGTTGGCGATATGCGTTTCAACCGTGACCAGCGGGGCATGCATGCCTTCCAGTGCGCGGCTGTACAAAACGGCGAGCGACATGCCGGGTTATAGTACTAGTCCATCATTGTAACAAGGCGGCAGGGGGTTATGTCGCATTGGACTGTGGTTGCTCAGTGCTGGATTCCTGCGCCGGGCCGGGTTCTTCTTGGGTTTTACTTTCATTTTCCGTCACACCGAGTTGCTGTTCCAGTTCGGCGACTTTGGCTTCAAGTTGGGTCAGTTTTTCCCGGGTGCGTTGCAGAACATTTTGCTGAACGTCAAATTCATCACGCGTTACCAGATCCAGACGGGAGAAAACGCCGGACATCGCAGCGCGTACATTTTTTTCGACGTCTTTTGCAGGACTATTTTGCAGAATGTCGCTGACTTTAGAATTGATTTCTTCAATGATGTTTTTGTTGAGCATTATTTTCTCCATCGATAAGGTTGTGACAATATGACGCTATGTTATCCGGAATGCCAATCGACCCATTTGGCCAGTATGAGCATGGTAAAATACCCATCCTGGTTTTTATTTGTCGCCGTGTTTTAACGCGGACAATAATTGCTCTGGTCATTCCAATATATCAAAATAACTTTGATCGTAACAGGATTTGGCGACAGGGTCATCTTTAGATATTTTTACATGTTTCTTTATCACTATGGATCGTTTGCAGTTACTTGAGCATTGGTTGCAAAATCAATTTCCCGATCAGCAATTTAGTTTAGAACCGGCTTCTGCTGATGCGAGTTTCAGGCGTTATTTTCGTGTGGCGCTCAGAGATAAAACGATGATAGTCATGGATGCGCCGCCTGAACACGAAAACTGCGATCCGTTTGTGTGCGTCGCCCGGTTGATGACCGGAGCGGTACATGTGCCTGAAGTCATTGCGCGTGATGCGGAACGCGGGTTTCTGTTGTTGTCCGATCTGGGCAATATGACTTATCTGCAGGCGCTAACCAGCGAACCGGGAAGTGCAAGCAGCCTGTATTCGGCAGCAACCGATGCGCTGGTACAGATGCAATTGACGCAATCATTGGACGACTTGCCGCCTTACGATGACACGTTGTTGCGGTTTGAACTCAGCCTTTTTCCCGACTGGTATGTGGCGAAGCATCTTCAGATCAAATTGACCGATTCCCAACAGGCCATACTTGAACAGACGTTTAACCGCATTGTGCAGAACAATCTGTCGCAACCGCGTGTTTTTGTGCATCGGGACTATCATTCACGCAACCTGATGGTCACCGAGCCCAATCCGGGGATTCTCGATTTTCAGGATGCGGTAGTCGGTCCGATTACTTACGACCTGGTGTCTTTGTTCAAGGATGCGTATATCCGGTGGGATGAAGAACAGGTGCTGGACTGGGTTATCCGTTACTGGGAAAAGGCGCGCAAGGCCGGATTGCCGGTGAGCAGCGATTTTGGTGATTTTTACCGGGATTTTGAGTGGATGGGTGTGCAACGTCACATTAAAGTGCTCGGTATTTTTGCACGGCTTTGTTACCGTGACGGTAAAAAAGCCTATCTGGATGATATGCCGCTGGTAATGCATTATCTGCGCAAGGCATGCGAACGCTATATCGAGTTGAAACCAATGCTTAACTTGCTGGATGAGCTTGAGGGTAATGATGCTTCTGACAAAGTAGGTTATACCTTTTAGAAACGCCCTTAGCAGCCCTTGGGACTTTTGATTATGGAAATACAATTGAATGCAGTTTAAAGCAATGATTCTCGCGGCGGGCCGTGGAGAGCGTATGCGTCCATTGACCGATAATCTGCCGAAGCCTTTGTTAAAAGCTGGCGGCCAAATGCTGATCGAATACCAGATCAACCGGCTGGCACGGGCCGGTTTTACGGACATCGTGATTAATCACGCCTATTTGGGCGATATGATCGAGAGTGCATTGGGTAACGGCGAGCGTTATGGCGTGCAAATCACGTATTCGCCGGAGTACGTGGTGCTGGAGACTGCGGGCGGTATTGCCAATGCATTGCCTTTGTTAACCGGTTTTGTTGATGGCGAATGCAACAGGCCGTTTCTGGTTGTCAACGCCGATATTTATAGCGAGTTTGATTATGCAGGTTTGATGCCGGCGTTAAGAGCGGTGCAGAAAGAGGAGGGTAACCGGCTTGCGCATCTGGTATTGGTCGATAATCCGGCGCATCATGTTGAGGGTGATTTTACATTAAACGGCGATGCGGTGGCATTGAACGGTGAAGTCAAACTGACTTTTAGTGGGATCGGGATTTATCATCCGGCATTGTTCGATGATGTGACGCCGGGCCAGCCTGCCAAGCTTGCACCGTTATTGCGTGCAGCCATGGCGGAAAAAAAAGTGACGGGCGAATATTTTTCAGGCACCTGGGAAGACATCGGTACGCCGGAACGTCTGGAGCAGTTGCATGGACAATTGAGCGAACGGCAAGGATAATAGTAGCCCAATTGTTTTAAGATAAGCCCTTCAGTAATTGAAAAAAATAGATTAATGACAGCAATAGAGCACTATGAAGCACGGCGCAAGCATTTGGCGTCGAAAATGAAAGGCGGTGTGGCGGTTATTCCGACCGCACCTGAACGGCTGCGTAATCGTGACGCGCATTATCCTTACCGTTTTGACAGTTATTTTTACTATCTGACCGGCTTCAAGGAACCCGAAGCGGTGCTGGTTATTATAGCCGCTTCCGGTGATGAGTCTGCGAAATATATTCTGTTTTGCCGCGATAAGGACAAGGAAAGGGAAATCTGGGACGGTTACCGTTATGGACCGGCACTGGCCAGGGAGACATTCGGATTTGATGAAGCGTATCCCATAGCACAGCTGGATGAAAAACTGCCTGGCTTATTGGAAAATCAGTCCGTCGTGTATTCTGCGGTCGGGCATGATGTTGTCTGGGATCAACGGGTTGCGGGGTGGATCAATGCCGTGCGTGCGCAAACCCGCAGTGGTGTGACAGCACCGCATGAAGTAAGCGATTATCGCACATTGCTCGATGAAATGCGGTTGATCAAGGACGCGCACGAGCTTCACATTATGCGCCGGGCGGCGGAAATTTCAGCACAAGCACATTGTCTGGCGATGAAGGCAACGAAGCCGGGCAGGTTTGAATATGAAATCGAAGCCGAATTGCTCTACACATTCCACAGGCATGGCGCGCCGGCGCCTGCTTACACATCTATCGTGGCGGGCGGCGCCAATGCCTGCATCTTGCATTATATTGAAAACAATGCACAATTGAATGCAGGTGATTTATTGTTGATCGATGCGGGTTGTGAACTCGACGGTTATGCTTCCGATATCACCAGAACATTTCCGGTCAGTGGCCGGTTTTCCGCTGTGCAAAAAGATATTTATGAACTGGTGCTCGCCGCACAGCAGGCAGCGATAGATCAAGCCAAAGCGGGTAATGCCTGGAACGATCCGCACCAGGCGGCATTGAACGTGCTGGTACAGGGATTTATCGATTTTGGACTATGCCAGGGTAGTGTGGATAGTGTGCTGGAATCGGAAGACTACAAGCGTTTTTACATGCATCGCACCGGACATTGGTTGGGTATGGATGTGCACGATGTCGGGGAATATAAACAACAGGGAGAATGGCGTGCCTTGCAACCGGGCATGACGTTGACGGTAGAGCCGGGGTGTTATATCCGTCCGGCTGAAAATGTACCGCAGCATTTCTGGGATATCGGTGTGCGGATTGAAGACGACGTGTTGATCACGGCTACGGGGAATGACATTCTGACCGCCGGTGTGCCCAAGAAGGTAGATGAAATAGAGGAGTTAATGCAATGAACGATGAACATCGCAGAATCATAATCAAGAGAATATCAAGCTACGACCAGCAAGGCGATGATTCGCAAGGTAATCCCCCGCCATCACCGATCAATCGCTGGGTTGCATTGGCTCTTTTGATTCCCGCGCTGGCAGTAATGGCTGTGCTGGGCGTGTTCTTTTTTACCATTTTTGTTGCATTATTTTCCATCATTGCGGTTGTTATTGGCGCGCGCATCTGGTGGCTGCGCCGCAAATTCAGAAAGGCGATGCAGGAAGCCGGAGCCACGCAGGATGGCCAGCCGTTTGAATATGCCGTTTACAGTGAGCATGAGGAATCCGGTCAGTACGAGCGTCAGGGTGGTGTTGAAGATGCCGAAATCATAGAGGAAACGACGATTATCCGGGAAAGTAAAAAGACAGATGATGACGACAAGCAATAATCAAAAGATATTGGTAAATGTACGGTATTGCTTGACTTGATTAGCCTAAGGAGTTTCAAGGAAAAATTATCGAATTTGAACGCTTTAATTAGACCCCTTTGATAATTTTTGACAGGGGCAGGCTAATGGATGCCCCTTTGATCGATCTGACCCCTTGCGTTTGCAGGGGCTTTATGCAATGTAATACTAGTCTAATTCATTACGGCCTTCTACAGCCTCACCTTCATGAGTTGTTCCATAATTATCCGTATTTTCAGGACTCGAAGGTGCTGATGGTCCACCACAGGCAGTTAAAGCAAATGATAATAATACTGCAAAAAATAATGTGAATTTCATAATAAAAAAACCTTTTAAAAAATAAATGTGCTTAATAAGCCCATTCAGTATACCCTTAAATGCGCTATGTAACCATAATAAATGAGATAAATAAGTTAGGTTTTGGCTATGTCATCATAGCCGTTGGTGACCATTCAATTTTAAAGCAGTCGTTAAAATTGACTGAGGTGACAAGGGCTTGGTTTGGCGTTCAATTATTCTTTTCCATCCGAGATAGTTTTTTAGATATCGCGTAGCAACACCATGGAATTGGCGCATCCATTGTTTGAGACGACTGCTATAGGCGTTAACGTTTTGTATGTGATAAACCTTTCCGATGACTCTGATCCCTGCACTCGAATTGACTGGCCGATGTATGATACCTATTTTCCGCGCTGCAGAAATTAATGGCCAAATAAATAGTACAGTCGGAAAATCACTGGGTATGGGTATAAATACGCGCTTGATAAATAAAAACAGCGCTTGTGAGAGCGCTGTTAAAAGGCAATTAAAATGTGTTTATGCGGAAGTGTTGACATGTTGCCCCAAATGGGCGGGTAGATTTTGTGAAGCAGTGTTGTCGGGAATGGCATGTATCAAGGCCATGGCATTCTCGGAACTGATATCAAGCGCTTTTTTTAAAACTGCCGTGCTAGCTGCCTGTTGTACGTTTGCTTCGCTGAATGTTGTTGCCGCACTGGCTATGCCGGTAACGTCCATAGAATCCTCCTTATAAATAGATGCATAATATTTTTTAGCGGCAAGTAGAAATTGTTTTTTAGAAACAATATTGTTTAATCAATGAATTTTCTGAAAAAAGGAGGGGTAAAATTTTTAAGCCTATCTTTCCAATCGGTTCCTACTTTGATTGGAATTTGGACATGATAGTGCTTTTTCGTCGTATCTTTTCCGTCAAGATGAAGCCTGTATAAACCGGTTTCATCGAGTCTCAATGCCTGAGTGATGACACCAGCCTGGTATGTCTGTTTGGGAACAAGCAGTATCTCGTGTATTTCATAGGTTTCTTCATCACTGAGATTTTCGCCAGCAGTTTCAATTTCTACCAGTTTGACGAGACGCATCGCAAAAGGAATATTGCGTGACGATTCCGGGTATAACAAATCAATTGAAATATTCAGCATACCAGGCTTGGGAATATGGTCGCATTGAACCGGTATATAAGGTGTTCGGGGCTCATCAGCCGATATTTCATATTCGTCCGGTAAGAAATAACTCGAATAGCCGACAGTCATTGTTTCAGCTTCAACGGTGCATGTGGTGCCACGAAAGCCTTTTGGATAGGTATCAGAAAAATCGCCTTGTGAACTTGTGCTCAACATGATGCCAACCAAGATAAATAGCCCGATCAAACCGGCTCCGATTAGATACTGTTGCTTGGAGGTTATCTGGAAACCAGCTTTGGAAGACTTGGGCATATTTAATCCTTCTTAAATTCTATGCAAGGGAGGGCGATGATGAGGGGTGTCACCCTCAAAGGCTCTGAAAAATCGATAACATAACCGATGAGGTTTTGATTCACAAGTGAATTGAGCAAATCTTTTTTGGTCGGAATGATCATTTATTCATTCATTATCCATTCAGGTAGCTTTATATAGACTGCGCCTAACTAAATAAAAATGATCTGTTTAATTATTGAATGGAGGTTTACGATGAAAGTAATGAATGTAATATCTATGACATTTGCGGCGATAACATTAAGTATACTGCTGGGTGTGTCATCTGTGGCTGAGGCTGGTAGAGGACATCACCGGCACCATCACCACCATGGTCACCACCATCATGGTCATCATCACCATCATCATCCGGGTGTTTATGGTTATGCTTATAGTCAGCCGCGTCCATATTACAGGCCTCCAGCTTATGGGTACAATTACTATGCACCTGCTCCTGCTCCAGTAATGGTGCCGCAGCCAGTGTATGGTTATCCGCCAAATATGATGCTTGATATACATACCGGGTTTGGAAATTTTATGTTCGGTTATTAAGTTTCTTGCTAGTTTTTCTCTCCTCCAAAATTTGAATGCCGTCTTCGAGACGGCATTTTTTTGTCTTATCTGGTGTCCTGTCAGTTCAGTTCTATCCAGACAGGTTGATGATCGGAAGCTTTAGTAACAGTATCTACGCGATGTGTTTTTAGATGATCGATCAGCCCGCTGGTGACAAATAGATGATCGAAACATTCTGGTTGTTCGACAAAATCAACGGGGTGGACGCCGACAGTCGGGATATGCGGTTCATTCGGAAATAATACCGTTCTTGCATCGTGGAAATCCGGGATGCCGGACTCAAACGGTGCCAGGAGTTGCGTGCGTTCATCGGCAGTTGCGGGGAAATTCATATCACCGCACAGAATGGCTTCAGCCGGACGTGACAAGACTTCAAATGGACTTCCTTGTTCTTTAGTTAGCGGCTTTCGATCGGACATGGCGCAGGCTTCCTGATGTAAGGAACGTAAACGATCTATCTGCAGTTTCCGCTGGTGTTTTGAGTAGTATTCAAGATGCGTTGTCAACACGCGGATATAGCCTAATTCGGTACTAATAACGGCCTCAACCAGTACACGCTGCATACTCGGTATATTGTTTTCAGATTTCCAGGGTAACATATGCCGCCACACCTGACCGACTGGCAGCCGTGAGAAAATGGCGTTGCCAAAGTGACTGCGCTTGCTATTTTCATTAGGCATATCGGCGGCTATGCCATAAAAACCGGTATATTCGGGTAGATTTTGGCACAGTATGGCAAACTGGTCTTCTCCTTGACTGCCTGCTAATCCGGGGAAGTTGGCGGCTACTTCCTGTAGGCAGATGACATCAAATTCACCCAGTTCCGCGATAGTTCTCAGAATCCGGTTGGGATCAACGACACCGTCCATGCCCCGGCACCACTGAATATTCCAGCTTAAAAGTTTCATGATGATCTGAATGGTAAAAATCTAATTTGTGTCAGTTTAACCATTTTCGATTGAGTTAACCACTGTGCATTGGGTCATGATTCGCGAAATTAAAACTGAACTACGTATTTTTGCCAGGGCGAAATTTTTTTCGCTATATAACTTCATAACATTCACTTTCGAAACTTGTTTCGCCTGTCACATTATTTGATGCTCAATAAAATCAACAACATAAAATTGGCATGGATTGTGCATATAGATAAGTAGGCAAGTAATTGTCTGTTTTATTTTTCTACTGACAGGAGAATTCAAATGCACGACATCGATAGAAATGTAATGGAAGGAGAATACGAGATGGAAGGATATGACGATGAGTTTGAGTCTGAATCTGAATATGATGAATTCGAGTATGAAGATGAGTATGCCTACGAAGAAGGCGAATACGATGATGAATTTGAGGATGAAT
This sequence comes from Nitrosomonas sp., assembly GCA_020446045.1. Lineage (GTDB taxonomy): Bacteria > Pseudomonadota > Gammaproteobacteria > Burkholderiales > Nitrosomonadaceae > Nitrosomonas. The sequence continues at coordinate 51,271 of JAGRFM010000070.1, read as the reverse complement.
ATGAAGCCTATGAATCAGTATTCAGTGAAGATGAAGAAATCGATCTGGCATCTGAGTTGCTGGCTGTAACTGATGAAGCTGAATTGGATCAATTCTTGGGGAAACTGATTAAAAAAGGCTTTAAGAAGATCAGAAAATTTGCCAAGTCATCAACCGGCAGGGCGCTTAGAAGGGTTTTAAGAAAAGTAGCCAAAAAAGCCTTGCCAATTGCCGGTAGGGCCATCGGATCGGCATTCGGCGGTCCGGCTGGTGGCATGATTGGCGGGAAACTTGCTTCAGGTGCGGGAAAAATCTTTGGATTGGAGCTGGAGGGTTTAAGCCCGGAGGATCAGGAATTTGAAGTTGCCAAACGGGTTGTTCGCCTGGCGGGAGCAGCGGCGAAGAAGGCAGCTCAGCTGCCAACGCAAACCAGCCCTGTTACAGCAGCCAAAGTTGCCGTTAAAGCGGCAGCTAAAAAACATGCTCCCGGATTGCTACGCCCGATAGTCAAGGCGCCCATGGCATCGGGAAGGAAAAAATCCGGCCGATGGATACGGCATGGTTCCAAAATAATGCTGATAGGTGTTTAAGGCGAATTGATAACCGGGTAAGGGCAATGAACGTCATCTCACCACCTATTCGATTGTTGGCTGTTGAGGCACAAGGTCTGCTTTCGAGGCTTGATCAGGTAAAGCCTTTGGCGCTACTCGATTCTTCCGTTCCTGCTGCACAGATTTCATTTCAGGCGCAGTTTCTGATTGAAAACCATTTGAAGCCAGGACGAAGGGTGTTGCGTCAGGAAATAGACAAGTTTCTGATTTGGTTGGACTCCAACCCTGGTGTCTCTGCAGCAATGGCGCAACGTCGGTATACGCTGTTACGTTTGCGCTTCAATGCGATTCTTTCCAAATTCGATATTTTTGCTGATGCCGTAACGCAGCGAAGTGAGCATGATACTGGAATATGGTTGGCTGGGCTGGATGTGCTGGCCAAGGATGCGATGACTTTATCGGGTTATTTTACTCCCCCGCCTGTTATTTGTTATCTGGATCGTGGTGCGGGTGCAGCAATTCGCCGGGCCAGAACACGGCTTCCTGGTGGCGGACAGAATCCGGTTGCCATAATCCGAATTCCTAGAGAACGGATGATCGGCAGCGGGATAGCTTCCTCACTGGTTCATGAAGTAGGGCATCAGGCAGCGGCTTGTTTGGATCTGGTCGATTCACTGAGAAACGTGCTGAAACAAAAAATTGCGGTAGAACCCAATAGTCATTGGCAATACTGGAATCGTTGGATATCAGAAATTATTGCCGATTTCTGGTCGGTTGCTCGCATTGGCATAGGCTCGACGCTGGGTTTGATGGGTGTGGTGAGTTTACCCAAGGCATTTGTGTTTAGGGTCAATATGGATGATCCGCACCCGATTCCCTGGATTCGCGTAATGCTGAGTTGCGAGATGGGAAAAATACTTTATCCCCATCGGCAGTGGCAACAATTATCCGATATCTGGGAAGCTTACTATCCGTTAAGCGGTTTGGAATACGGTAAAAAAGCATTATTCAGAGAGCTGGTAAGCGGGATGACCCAATTCGTCAGGTTGCTGGCCAACCATAAGCCGATACGTTTGAAAGGCGCCACTCTGAGAACAGTTCTGTATAGCGAGTCATACCGGCCGGGTCGGTTAATGGGTTCATTTGAAAACTGGCAACGATCACCGGTAGATATGTACAAAGTGCCGCCTGCAATGGCTTTCGCCGTACTTGGCCAGGCCAAATGGCAAGGCAGGATCAGTGCCAGACAAGAAGCCGAGTTGATATGCAAATTGTTTAAAAACTGGGCGCTACGCAATGTTCCGCATTAGCGGTTTGAAAATATAAGTCTGTAAGTAGTATTGAATAATTTGAAAATTTTGGAGGCTAAAATGGCTGGAAACAATGGAAAAGAGACAACTGGAGGAACAGGAAGTGGGAGAAAAAAATCTCCTATTTCAGAATCTGAAGAATTAAGTAGCATTTTGCAAGCTAATGGTAGTAATGACAGCGCAATGGCAAGAAGATCCCAAGATCCTACAGTGGTTCAATTAACCAGAACTGAATCTAAACCAGTAGAGGATGAGGCTCTTTGGGCGTTTATTCGCAATCGGACAAATGCTATAAGTTTTTCTCAGTACAGTGGCTTTATAAATCGAGTTATGTGTGAAGGCCAGTATGAGGACGATACAAAAAATTATGGTTTACCTTCCTTGGAAAACAGGAATCGTGAATTGAGGAATCGCAACACTATTTATGGCACTGATGCATACAAATTACTTAAGTTAGCCACCGAAGCATTTTTAATTGCTCAATGTGGAATAGAAGATGAAACGGATGATTCCGAGAATGTCGAAAATACATTCACAATGCAGCAATATCTGGGTGAAGATGCAGAAGGAAATGTTAACGATAAATTGCCTTATTTTAGGCGTATTCTGAAACAAATTGCAGGGGAAGGTTCTGAACAACAAGAAGGTTCACCTTATTGTGAATCTTTTTTAAATGACCGGCTTACTTGCCCAATTTTTATAGAACTCATCTGGTCTTACTGGCATGAAGAAGCCATGCTGGTCCAGACCATGAATGCAATTTCGATGCGTTTTCAGAACAAGCGCAGCCGGCCCGGTGATCCTTTGGCCAATTTGGCGCTGGACCCCCTTCGTCCACTGAATAATTTGTTTTGGGGCTATATACAAGATGAAAATAACCGGTTGAGTATTAAACGGCGTGCATACGAGTACGATCATCAATACGGCTTTAGTCTGGTTGGGAAAGCGGTCAACGACCTGAACCCTATTGACAGCCGCACCAAGTTTATCGAAGCGTTTCATACTCTGTTGCATTATGTTTCTTTGTTCTACAGGGAAGATGATGACGTAACCATTGTTGCCGATGCATTTAAGTTGCTCAATGCCTTGAGAGAAGTGCATCTGATACTGTCAGAAGGTGCGCACAATCAGTATGGTGACTTGCCATGGACAGCAAGAAAAGAAATGCTGATGATGCAATGGATGTTGGCTCGGCCTGAAATGAAGGAATTCCTGCGCGGAAGGTATATGACGCCTTATCAGGAAACCTGGATGGGGGCGGTGGACGATATGAAGCGGTTGCAGGGATGGAGTGATGTCACCGTTACGCATTACCACGAACTGGCGATTTTTGGAGAGCAAATTTTGCTTTCTATCCGGTTTGGTGACTGGATTGTTATTAACAAACAAGATCATGCCAAAGAGTGGGCTCGAGAATGGCGTCCGGAAATTCAACGATACATTCATGCATATAAAGCCGTATCTGGCGTCGATCTTAGTGTTGAAATTTCTGATGTGAAATTGGCTCGCGACCGTTTTGTCCAACCCTCGTTACTCATGAGCAGACGGTTAAACAAAGGGGCAGGTCAAAAACGTCTGGTTAACAACCGTTCATAATTCCCAGGAAAAACTATGCTTGACTTCAGTTCATCGCTGTATCTGGGTATTGATCATGCTTCGCACACACTACGGCCCTGGTCCAGGTTAACCACTGGTAAGCCCGGATTGCTGTATAAGCCGCCACGGCAAAAGTGGGTTGAGGATAAACTGGCCGAATTGATGGGATATGAACAGACTTTACTTGGCACTTCAACATTACACCTGTTCTGGGATGTGTTCGGCATGTTGTCAAAAATGAAAGTGGTTATTTATGTTGATAAACATGCTTATCCGGTCTCGCAGTGGGGTGTGGAAAGGGCCGCGTGCCGGGGAATAACGATCAGGCAGTATACACATCATAACGATGAGTTACTGTACCGGCAAATCAGCAGAGACTGTAAAAGCGGGTACAAACCGGTTGTGGTTACAGACGGTTTTTGTCCAGGCTGTGGCCGGTTTGCCCCCGTCAAACAATTGCTAACCATTGTCAGGAAAAATGGCGGTTATGTGTTACTTGATGACACGCAAGCACTGGGTATTTTTGGCCGGCATGAAAAAACAGGAAATGTCTTTGGAACCGGCGGTGGTGGAACCCTGCAACGGCAACAAATCATTGATCCGCATGTTGTCTGCATTAGTTCGATGGCTAAAGGGCTTGGCGTTCCGGTTGCTGTGTTGGCTGGCAGTCGTCAATTTCTTAAACAATTCGCCGAAACCAGTGAAACGCTGACACATTCAAGTCCACCGTCCAATGCCGTCATTTCGGCAGCGGAACATGCACTGCAAGTCAATCAATCTGATGGTGAACGAATACGGTTTCGGTTATCCAAACGGATTGGATATTTTAAACAGTTGTTGTCAGACATCGGCTTGTCAACGCATCAAAGCTGTTTTCCACTTCAGACTTTAAAAGTATTGCCACAACTCAATAGCCGAAAAATTTACACAAATTTATTGCAACAAGGCGTGCAGACTGTATTACATCGTGTTCGCTGTACCGGGAAAATTTGTGTCAGTTTCATTATTACCGCAAAACATTCTATTGCGCAGCTTCATCAAGCCGCTTTAAAACTGGCGCATATTGTCGGCAGCACGGCAACACGAAAGAATAGGGAGTTCAACAATGAATACTATGGTTTTGGATATTGAATCTGAAAATGACGATTACGAAATGGATTTTGCTAATAAGTTCCATTCTCCGGATAAAAACTGCAACTGTTCAAAATGCCAGTTGAATAAACGGCCGCAGGCATATGACAGTCCACTGGATTTACTTTTGAATGAAACGGGTATTGATGACGCGGAATCTGAAGTGCTGGAGGGGGACGAGGAAGATTCCGAACTGGAAATCAGACGCCGCAGACGTGGGAGAAGACTGCGTACACGCCCTAATCGTGGACGAAGCACCTCAAGCAAAACCAAAAGCACCAGTTTCTCTTTACCCAACAGACAATCGAGGCACAGACATAAACATAAACCCAAACCACCCTATCCGGGTATTTATAAACATCCACGCCCGCACAGACGGCATAGACCACACAGACCGTTTATTGTTCGCGAACCTGCTGAACCGTGCATTTGCCCTGCACATGGCACAGAGTTTGTGCGTTGGGTGCAGAGTTCGTTGAATCAAATACTGGGATTGCGGCTCGTGGTAAACGGAATAATGAATCGTGCAACACGCAATGCGGTGCGTGAATTTCAGAAAAAAGAAAGGTTGCCGGTGGATGGGATTGCTGGGCCGGAAACTAAGAAGTCACTCGTAATGGCAAAAGGCAGTCAGGGGGAGAATGCTGAACTTGATAGCGTTGTATTTAATGAGTTAGATGATGAATTCACAGAGGAAACGACACAAGCTTATTTTATCTTAGATCACGTAAAGTGTTATAAAACAGAAGATTATTTAGACGGTGATGAATGTCGTCTTCAAATATTTGTAGACGGCAAACTCAAGAAAACATTAGAAAGAAAGTTAAAAGATGGGCAGCTTTGGAATATAAATCTCAAACTCCCATTCCATCAGAAAGTTGTAGTCAAATTATGGGATGATGACACTCCCCCATTTGATCCAAATGATTTTATTGGACAACTTACACTTGATAAAAGAACAACACCAGAATCAAATGATTTTACATCGACTAAACAACTCAGAAATGGGCGAGCGCACTATAGCATTAAGTATAACGCAAAATTTTCTAAAAAACCTTTTACTAATAAGGAAAGAGTTGTTTTTATACCTGGCTTTATGGGATCAAAACTTGTGGCACTAAATCACAATACAAATAAACACGATTATATTTGGTCACCACCAAAACTACATGCGATCGATTTGTTTGACATAAGAAATATGGGGAATGGATATGATTCTGGGGGGGGTGTTCAACCTAAAGGAGTAATTACATTCGGTAATGTATATGATACTTTTTTAGAAAGATTGCGCGTAAACACTGATCTCCTTGAGTTTTCTTATGATTGGCGCCTTTCAAATGCTGTAAACGCAGCAAATCTTTATAAAGCTATTCGACAACGATGGTCATTTGATAATAATGAAGAAATAGATATTAATGAGAAAGTTACAATAATTACCCATAGTATGGGGGGATTGGTTGCCCGACATTTTATTGAGGCGGGAAAAGGTGTTAAATACGTAAAATGTTTTATAGGTGTAGGAGTGCCAAATTTAGGTGTTCCTGAAGCATTCCTAGGAATGAAATTAATTGGCCGTCCAGCATATCGCTTTTCTATCAAGAATTTTTCGTCAGTAGTTGAAATGTTACCGATATTTCCTTTTGCAAAAACAAAGGGGAAATGTTTATCACTTCGCGAAACTTATAAAATTTTAGAACGGAGGCTTTCAAATATTCCAATAAAAACAAAATTCCTAAAACATATTAAATCTAGAAAAATGTCAGTTTATGACATATTGTTGAATTTTAGATTAAAGTTAAAAGACAAATCGCAGAATCTCGATACTTGGCTAAGTAAGAATAATATCCGATATTACTTCATTGGCAGTACAGGATTAAAAACGGAAATGACTTTCGAGTTAACTAAGGCAAAAGGATTGATTTCTCGAGTAAATCGTAGCATACATGGAGATGACACAGTTCCTATTCATAGTGCTCTGATGGGAACTATGGACAACCGTGAGAGTATGATTGCCAGAAAAGTGTTTCCAAAAATCAAACATAGAAATCTTTTCTCTGAAAAAATAGTACAAAATTATTGCTTTAGTATTTTAAAAATTAAAAATCAAAAAAGCCCATGAGACAATTATCAAAATAAAACCGAATTGATTTTTCACAAAAAATACATGGCTTTAATGCCATTTTGATTTCAGATATAGCCATTGTATCTGCCAAACAACCTGCGATTACTTACGCCATGCGGGGTGCACTGGCTTTTGAATTGGAGTTGACCGGTCTTAAACAAGATTTGCATTCCGGGGTGTATGGCGGGGCGATACCTAACCCGCTTCATGCGCTGAGTGGGATGCTTGCTGCTTTGCATGACAAACATGGCCGGGTGAGTATCCCAGGTTTTTACGATGCCGTTAAACAGTGGGACCAGGCTGAACGTGCTTACATGAAAAAGGTTGGTTCAACCGATCAACAAATACTTCAACGTTCTGGTGCGATAAGAGCCGCAGGAGAACCAGGATTTACGCTGTATGAAAGTACCACGATCAGGCCGTCACTCAGTATCAATGGTATTATCGGTGGATACCAGGGGAAAGGAACAAAAGCTGTTATCCCGACCAAAGCAACAGCAAAAATCAGTATGCGACTGGTGCCCAACCAGGATCCGAAAGAGATTGAAGCAATGTTTCGCCAGTTTATCGCTCATATCAAACCACCGAATATGAAGCTAAAGATAACCAAGCACATGGCTGCTGAATCCGTATTCATTGATCGTAATCATTCGGTGGTGCAAGCAGCAGTAAAGGCCTATCAGTATGGCTTCGGCAAAAAACCAGTTTTTTTTGCGTAACGGCGGTACTATACCGGTAATCAACTTATTTCAAAAAACATTTGGCGTACCCGTGGTATTAATGGGTTTTGGGTTGCCTGATGATCATATCCATGGCCCAAACGAAAGATTCCATTTGCCCACGTTTTTTAACGGGATTAAAACATCCATTTTTTTTCTTGATGAAATGCGCAGACAAGCAGATAAAGCTAACCATCCCGCCGAAACTGTTCTGGATGAATTAATCGGATGATAGATGATGAGGCCTGAATATGATTATTGATTGCCACTGCCACGCTGGTCACGGTGATGGCTTTACCGGCCCCTGGGACACCAACGCACCTTTAAAAAGGTACTTGAAATGGGCAGAAGAAGCGGGGATTGATCGTACGGTATTGCTGGCGGCTTTCCATTCGGATTATTCAGTTGCAAATGCTGAAGTCGCCAAAATGATGGTTCAGTCGCGTGGGCGGTTCTATGGTTTCGTTTTTATTCATGCGCGCCATGACCAGGGCAATATTTTCAATATCGTCAAAAAAGCCGTCAACCAGCAAGGATTTGTCGGTATAAAAGTTCATCAGCATGATGCACGGATCACACGTGAAATTTGTGAAGCGGCGCGCGTGTTTAAATTGCCCGTACTTTATGATGTAACGGGTGAAGTGTCCATTTGCGAATTACTGGCGCAAGAATATCCGGACGTGAATTTTATTATTCCACACTTGGGCAGTTTTGCCGATGACTGGAAAGCACAATTGGCGCTAATCGATCATTTGGTTCGTCATCCCAATATGTATACCGATACCGCTGGCGTGCGCCGTTTTGACCTGCTCGAGCAAGCCGTGCAACGAGCCGGTCCGGATAAAATATTGTTTGGTTCCGATGGCCCCTGGCTGCATCCGGGCGTTGAACTGGAAAAAATTTTTTTACTCGGTTTGTCTGCTCAAGATGAAAAGAAAATATTGTCAGGGAATTTTTTGCGTTTGATAAAATCGGTTAACCAGGTACAGCGTTCTAAAAACTCTGTTATTAGTAAAAAGCCAGGTATGATCAGTTCTGATTATCCGGCATGAATACCGTGATCGAAGGGTAATTGGACGATATTAGCTTCGCTGGTTGGCGCGCCGCATTTGTAAAGTGCGATCAGTAACACCGAGTTTTTTTGCAGCGCGTTGCAAGTTTCCATCTTCTTCACTGACGGCGATTTTTATCGCTGTATCGGAAGCGTATTGGCTGATTTCTTTCATCGTCACACCGCAGGTCAGGGCCTTGCGGATAATGTGTTCAAATTGTCCGTCGTTCCAGGTGTACTTTACATCCAGATTATCAATTCTTTCTTCATCGGGAAGTGTGCCTATTGTAATGGGGCCTGTACCGACATAGCGCGCATTAATTCGGGTTATTAACTGTTTCAATTCGCGGACATTGCCGGGATATTTGCGGCGTACCAGGTGTTGTGCCAATAGTTCGTCAAATTCAATACATTTTTTTTCCGGGCGTAATTCAGCCATGAATTTTTTGGCCAGTAGCAGGATGTCTTCGGGGCGTTCATTTAATGGCGGTAATTTACAGATCCATCCGGCAATACGGTAATATAAATCGCTTCGGAATCCACCTTTTAATACATTTTCTTCCAGGTTTCTATTGGTTGCGCTGACTAACCTGAAATTCGTTTGGAACCACTTGTTTCCGCCAACGCGCTTGTATTGATTTTCCTGGATGACCCTAAGCAGTTGAGATTGCATATGGAGAGGCAGTTCTCCAATTTCATCGAGAAATAGAGTGCCCTCGTTAGCCAATGCAAAAGCACCGTCACGTGGTGCAATGGCTCCTGTAAATGCTCCTTTTTCATGGCCGAAAAATTCACTGCCGGACAGTTCCGGCACAATAGTAGTGCAGTCAAGGACAATCAGTTGCTTTGTTTTTAAACGCGGGTCTATTGTTTGAATCAAACGGGCTATCATCTCTTTACCGCAACCGGTTTCACCTAAAATCAGGATAGGGGAATCGGTGAAGTAAGTCACTTCAATGATTTGTTTTAGGGTTGAACGCCAGATTGGGCTGTTACCAATCAGATTATTACGTACAACATTGGAATTAAGAATATTGTCGACAATGTGACAGCGATTGAGAAAGGTGATGATGTATTCAAGCAATTCCATTGTGTTATGTGGAAAAACCAATACATCGGCAGCTCCGGCTTGTAAAAAATGCCAGGAGTTTTTTTCTTTGAGTAAGTCTTGATTTGAAGCGATCGCTAATAACCGTTCCTGACCGAATCGACTGATTTGCTGGATATGCTCAAAAATGACAGAATCAAGTTCGTCAAAAAAATAAATGGCCGGAACATTTAAGCAGCAATCAGGAAGATTTTTATCTTCGCAGAAGGCGATATGTGTTTTTACTTGTGTAGTTGTTAACGATTCAGTTAGATCAGATAAGTACTCAATTAAATGTGGTTTGGATACATAAAACCAAACTTCCATAATATATCTTCTGCATATTGATATAGAAAGGTGTTAACTAAATTGCATCCCTAAGTGATAGCAAATGAGATGTCATATAATAAAAATTAACATTTTAGTCTGAATGGTTTATTTTGACGACAAAGCACAATTTCTCCTATGAGGAAAAACACATCATGGGTAAAGTTTTTTACGAGGCCCTTTCAATTCTAACCAGATAGATGAATGAAAGAGTGATTTTGGTTAAATCTTCGGCTAATCTCCGCCACAGCCGCCACCGCAACTGCTGGAATCACAACTTCCGTCAAAAAAACTGCCTGTGGTTGAACAGCCGGTATCACCTGTACAGCCTGATGCGCAGCCGATATGACCTGCACAGTACCCGCTTCCGTAGTTAGGGGATGATGGATTTTTGCAGTCGAGAGAATATTTGAATCCATCCGGAATATTGAGTTGCGTATCAATCGCAAAGAGGAGGGGCAGTCGCATCGGTGTTTGCGGATTGATTTTTTCTTTTGCGCATGCCAAACGCCAGGCACGCTTGATGCCTGTTTGAGCCATAGTTGGTGCTACCATGGCTTCTGTCGGGGTATGGTGTAAAAATTTACCCAAAGATTTGCGGCAAAAGTTTTCATAATTTCGTGTAAATAAAATAAATTCATGCCATGCTACATCTACAACCTGGGACGGCATGGCAACCATTCGATTGTTTGCCAGATTGCAGATATGGAAATAGTCTTTTAATGCGTTGAATACCAGGCTGATATCCTGTTGCGTCAAGTGCGGGTATTTTTTATTGATTCTTTGGTATAACGACGAAGGGAAAGTGTAATGGTCGATAAAAGCAAGTCGCTTTGTCCGTTTTCCTTTGAAGAAGAAAAAAACAGCTGTTGTCATCAGTAAAATAATTACAATCAATTCAATATCCATCTTTTACCTTTTTCTAAAGATCAATACGTGTGTATGAAAATTATTGTCCCAGATATTGAGTGTCGGCAATTGTTCAAATAAGCTGTATTAAAGTATGCTAATGATGGATTCCACACGGTAATGCATCAAACCGCCGCAGTCTTGCCAGCGGCGGTTTGTGAGTCTTAAGAGACGTATTTTTAGCCACTCAAAAAACATGAACCGGTTTATGCTGTTTAAATGTGCGGGTTCGAACTGTTGTATCAGTCAAATGGTTCATCACGCGACACATTACAGTATTCCTTGTCTGCCTGTGACAATTTGTCGCACATGTTAAACCGTCTAATCGGATAAAATTGACTTTCCTTCTATTTATCGCTATCGATGAAAAGTTGTCGCTGGTGGTTTGGGGGAATATACAAACCGAACCCGTGTCGGTGATACACGCTGGGTTTGGTTCTCGATTGAGGCATTTTATTTCGATGCATGCGATGCATTCAGTTTGGCTTTATATCACTTTGATTAACATGCTTCTATCGGGATGAGTTTTTTGATTTATCTAACGTAAATTGTTATTAACTACGAGCTTATGGTTGCTCAAATTGATTCTGCATATATCAGGACATGTCCATGGGAACTTTGGAGTCGAATGGTCAGTTATGCACTGTTTGAAGGCAGGCCGATATGGTAGCGGTTGAGTGGATTGTCACCATGCGTGAGGGGCTATCACTTCTGAAACGTTATCCAGATGATGTTATGCAAGTAGGATATGAAACGCTCTGTATGAATTCGCAAAAAACCTTGGGACAAATTGAAGAATTTCTGGAATTCGAAAAGGGTGATGGTCAGCTCTTTCGGTATGCGAACGCAACACTGAAATCACCTGCTGTCAGAAACGCTTATGAACTCAATAAACTGATTAACCTGATCAGGAAGCCCTTTCTCAAGACGATGAGTGAATTGGGATACGAATAGTATTAAATTGTAATATTTAGGATTCCGAAGTTGACACGAACAATTGAGTGCGCAGCATGAGTGATCCGAGTCGCTGAAATTAATAAAACCCCGAGAAATGCATGCAGTTTGTCACAATATATTTTCTTGATTATCTAGAAGAAGTTATCTTGCAATAAGGCCATTCCGCACTTAAATAAAAATAATAATTAATATTCAAAATGGAAGCAATCCCCTTTCGTGCATTAAAAATCAGCATACTGCTCACCGTTTTCTGTTCTACATCGAAAATCAATCGCGAAAAATGCTGTTTCACAAGCAATCGATATTGAAATTATCCGTAGCTGCTGTATTGACGGTAGCTCAATTATCCCTTTATTCGGGTGTCCATGCCGCAGTAATTGGAAAACTGATCCGGCCTTACATGAGTTACAGCATGACAGTTGACGACAATATACTGCGTATCCGCGACCAGATGGATAGCGAGGCGCTTCTGGGCACCAATGATCTGTTTGATATTTCACACCGCTTCCTGGGCGGCGCCATTGTCAATAAGCAAATCAGCAGACAGCAATTACATTTTAATGGTAACTGGAGCCACAACCGGTATGAGCGTTTCAGTCAAATCAATAACAACGCCTATGACTTACAGGGAAATTGGAACTGGTTTTTGGGAAATCGGCTTGAAGGGAATATGGGCGCAAACTTTAATAAAGGTCAGGCGCCTTTTCTGTTTCAACCCGGGTTGATAAATATACGCACACAGCATACCGAGTATTTTAATTTTAACTGGCGTTATCATCCGAGCTGGCGATTGCGAGGTGATTATACACATTTCGATTTTAAAACGGACAATCCGGTTTTACAGTTCCAAAATCGCAGAGAAGACCGATTCGAAACCGGCTGGGACTATGTAGCATCCAGCGGTAGTACTTTCGGCTTGCAGTACCGCCATATTCGCGGCGAATTTACATCGCCAATTCATACGGTTGCAGGAATATTTTCCGAAAATAATTATAACCAGAACGAAATTAAAGGCCGGGTCGACTGGAAAATAAGCGGTAAATCGCAAATCAAATTATTAGGCGGTTGGGTGGAAAGAAAAAATGAGACATTTTCCGCCAGTGATTTTAACGGATTCAATGTTCGCCTGTCGTATTTATGGAAGCCCACAAGCAAGATCTACATCACACTTAGTGGCTGGCGGGAAACCATTGCCATCCAAACGTTGACAGCCAATTTCAGCCTGAACACCGGTGGTAGTTCATCTGCTTCCTGGCAAGTAACTCATAAAACAAAGTTAAACGGTAACTTTTCTTACAATACACAGCATTTTGACAGTTTCGCGGGCGTCACCAATCAATTTTCCGGATTTGGCAATAAAAATCAAATTACCAAAGCATCGCTTGAACTGACATATACACCTTTATACGGTACGGAAATCAGTGCGACAGCGTTTCTTACCAGTCTATCAACAAGTTCCGCACGTGGTGGTTTCGACGCCCATGGGGCGACGCTATCGTTACGCTATATCTTAGGAAGACAATGAAAACATATGATTTACCGGTAATCGCCTTTTTCAAACATATCCTGGATCCCACAATAATCTGGGGCATGTTACTGCTACTTGTCTGGTTATTTGGCGAAACGTTTACCAGTCATTACCTTGTATTGATTATTATTATTTTTTTTGTATCAAGTTATATTTACGGGCAAACATCGCTATACCAAAATTGGCGTCGCGGAAATTTGATGGCATACATCAGTGATACATTACTTGGCTGGTTGATTGTTGTCGCCATTTTAATTTTTCTTGGTCATGTCACGCAATTCTCCGAACATTTTTCCAGACAGGTTATTTTGTCATGGATTTTCATAACGCCATTGGCACTGATTGTTAGCCATTTAATTGTTAAAAGAATTATTAATGTTCGTCGCGATCAAGGTAAGCAACGCGCTTCGGTAATTATTGGTGTCAACACGATAAGTCTTAAATTGCTTGATTTTATTTCGAAAAACCCATTGTTGTTTATTGAAAATAAAGGACATTTCGATGATCGGAAAAATCCGAGAATGAGTGGGGATTTTGGAACATACCTTGGTAAAACCGATGACATCGCTTCCTATATTCAAGACAACAAAATCGATATTATCTTTATCAGTTTGCCGATGACTTCCCAACCACGTATACAGCAAATTGTTGAACAGTTTTCGGATACAACAACTGCTATTTATTTTTTGCCGGATATGCATGTTTTCGATTTACTTCAGGCCCAAGTTGACTATATCGGTGATATGCCGATTGTATCTCTTGGCGAGTCGCCATACTCCAGTATTGATGGTGTTGTCAAAATTGCAAGCGACTATCTCTTCGCCGCACTTATTCTGATCCTGCTTTCCCCTGTGATGTTATGTATTGCTCTGGCGGTCAAGCTTTCGTCACCTGGGCCGGTCATCTTCAAGCAACGCCGTTATGGTTATAATGGTGATGAAATTATTGTTTATAAATTCCGTTCCATGACAGTTACCGAAAATGGCGACAAAATCGTGCAGGCAAAAAAAGATGATCAACGGGTTACCAAAATCGGTTCTTTCTTGAGACGGACTTCTTTAGACGAACTGCCACAGTTTATTAATGTATTGCAAGGACGCATGAGTGTTGTAGGGCCGCGTCCGCATGCTGTCGCACACAATGAAATGTACCGTAAACTGATCAGGGGATACATGATGCGCCATAAAACCAAACCCGGTATCACCGGTTGGGCGCAAGTCAATGGATGGCGTGGTGAAACCGAAGTGCTCGAAAAAATGCAAAAACGTATCGAGCATGACCTGTATTATTTGAATAACTGGTCACTTTGGTTTGATATATGGATTATCATCCGCACAGTCTGGGTCGTGCTGCAAAGAAAGAACGCATACTAAGTGTTATTTCAATTTGACCGGGTCAAAATCCTGTGATCGCAATTTGCTGTACCTTTTGCCACCTTCAATTGATGAATGGTTGCAGGAGAATCATATCTTCTATATTTTTCCAATGTGCCTCGGTTGTCTAAAAGTAGATCGCTGGTACACATTGATTCGTTATATGAAACGCAAAATTATTGCCGTGGCGCATGATTCTGGATAGCAAAGGAATTCAGAGAGACATTTACCTGATTTGGAACTGCGACAATTTGTCGCATTGAAGAAAGTGTGTGTTATAAGTTAGTATTTACAAGAAAAATTTATGTAGAGCATTTTGGGTAAATCCCGGAATGTAGAAAATGGGATATTGTTTGAGCTAACTGATCAATACCTTTTTCAGGTTTCTGCAAGAGTAATTGATTCCGGTACGATTTCAGTATTTTTGGATCACGTAATTTGGGTAATTGGGAAACTATTAACCATATGATTCCAAACGATACCCAATGCCAAAAACTTATCCGTTTTGCATAAGCATACGGAACCGGGTTTGGTAAGTTTTGTAACGATTACCGCAGGCTTCCGTTACTTGTTTTGTCAGCTACCAGACATTTTGTATATTATGGATCCTGGATGTTATAGAAAGTTATAGCCGGCAGAGGAGAATATAATGAGACATACAATTAAAATAAATGCCATTGCAATAGCAATTTGGTTTGGATTCAGTGGTGGTGAAGCCTACGCATTATCTCCAGGCCCAATAGACGCAAATTTCGTTCAAACGCCTCTTGGTTTTTACGCAGGCTTTGGTAATGATGCCGTTACATCATCATCGTTTATTGATCATTATACATTTACTACAACACCGCAAATGTTTGGGGCAGGTGCATTAGGCGTGCTTAGCGGCTTTGATCTTTTTGGATTCGACGTTCATTTCGATTCACTTGAGTTATGGGATGTTACCATTTCTACTCTGGTCGCGCCTGGGTTCATTAATGCCGGTCAATTTGTGGGTTTTGCCAGTTTTCCGACTTTGTCGAGTGGACATAATTATGACATCATTGTAACCGGTGGTTTGAACGTTGGTCATACAAGCGGTACATATGGTGGAAGCATCCTTATTTCACCGGTTCCGGAACCAGAAAAATATGCAATGTTGCTGGTTGGATTGGGGCTGGTGGGTATTGCGGCACGGCGGCGCAGGAATTCACTGTATTGAAACAATTTATATTTCAAACGTAACTATTCAACGAATTAATAACCCAAAAGCCAGTCCTGCAGGGTAAACGGGCAGTTTTACAACACAAAGAGAAGTATAAGCGTTTGGCTGGCAGGTTCCATCAAGTTTTCTGCAGATGGATATTGCTACGTACCTTGCAATAAATGTCGGCATCCCTTTTTTGATCGAAAGTAATTCGACACTGTCTGCTGTACTTGCGTCAGGTGCATATCGTTTTTAACCTGTTTGTCGGTGAATGGAACGACGAGATAGTCCTAAATCGCAGTGCATTTTCTTCATAATGTTTTAACGCTAAACGAAAAAGTAGTTTCATCAGGCAGCGGATACTTAATTTCGGCCTGCAGGAATAAATCCTATAAATTCCTATAACGCACGCGCTGTATAATGCCTTGCTTGCTTTCTGGAAGTCAGTCGCCTGACGCTTAACATCGGTCAAGTTTGCGTTGTGCAATACTGGCTTGCATTTGTTCTGCCTATTGCTTTACAGTTGTATCAACAGCAATGTCATCAACTGTCAATGTAACTTCCCAATAAATCAGTTAGGAAAGCCCCTGGCTCTGCCGAGAGGCTTCCTCACTGATTTATGGCAAATAATTTTCAAAAGGCTGCAATGGTTCGGCAGAGCCTTCAGCGCCAACGGCTGGTATCACCAATACTTCGTCTGCCGCAAGTACTGCATCTAACGGATTGGACTCGGTAATCAGAATATTATCGCCCGCATGACCGTGTGACACAAATAATTCAGGATGGTCAAATGGTGCTTTCTCGTAGCGCACACGCTCATCGGTCAGGCTTTTGAGAAAATTGAGCAGATCTTCAAATTGCTGCGGGTCAAAGCTTAAATGCGATTGCGAAAATATCTTGGAAAATTCTTTAGCATCTACGTCAAAATTACCATCCCGCGCATAAAATTCAATGACCTGTTCGAGCGTTGCCATGCCGCCGTTATGCATAAAAGGACCTGTAAGTTCCACATTCCTGAGTGACGGTATTTTAAATGAACCTGTAGCACCGCTTAAGAACCGGTGTCGATCCTGTTTTTCCAGTTCTGCCTGGACTGCTTCGACAGTCGGAACATATGCCCCGTGCGGGTTAAAGCAATCGATTGTGTCTTGTGTTTGCGGCTGTATACCGTCTGCTGGTGTAAATATCAACGGGTGTGGATCGTTCAGATCAGCTCGCGCAAGTGCAAATTCCATATCGCAAGGGCGCACATCTTCGACATAAGGATCGACTACGCCGCTTTCATTACCGGCCAGAAACTGCATATACTGGTTTGAGAATGATAACGGGTTGCCGAACGGGTCAAATCCGCCAAGACCCGGATCGTTTTCCTCCGGTGTTACTCCTGTAGCGGAAAAACCGACGTCTTCAAAAATTATTCCAGGCCTTGAAGCAAGAAGTGTAACAATACCTTTCACTGGGATTGTAAATGTTTCATTGCCGAATGCCTCAGGGATACTTTTTTGTAGAGTCCTATTTGTATCGACTGCAGATAGCGTGAAATTCGGGCCGATATGGCAGAGTGCGCAATGTGATTTTCGAAAAATCTCCTGGCCGCGCTGCGCCGATTCACTCAGTTCAATCGGTATGCCATTTGCATCTCTGGCACTGCGGTCAAACGGTGAATCGTCGGAAATGAGCGTTGACTGGTATAGTTGCAATGCCAGTGCGAAAAACATCCCGAAATTGGCTTCGATTTGCAGGTAAGGCAAATTGTGCGTTGCTGAACTCGGCGGTGGCGCGCCGAACCGGTCA
Organism: Nitrosomonas sp.; assembly: GCA_020446045.1. Taxonomy (GTDB): domain Bacteria; phylum Pseudomonadota; class Gammaproteobacteria; order Burkholderiales; family Nitrosomonadaceae; genus Nitrosomonas. The sequence continues at coordinate 33,654 of JAGRFM010000070.1, read as the reverse complement.
CGTGCAAAGTAGGACCAGTACTTGGGATTAAATGCCTGTATAATGAACATGTAGTAAGGTGTATGCAGCCCCTTTCGTAACTGCCCTTCCGTACTATAAGCATAATTGCCTAATATACCGTCATTCCAGTGTACATGTTGATGTTCAAGTGGCAGACGAAACAGCAGTTTGCGCCCAAGGTCGGCTAGTGTTCTGTTTTGACAGGCCATTTCGACGCTGTTAACAGCTGTAGCCAGTGCCTGAGACGCCAGCGATGAATTGATCAGCCGCAAACGTTCTTTACTGACGCTGCCATCAGTATTTTTGATCCATACGCCAGCATCGGGATCGCGGTCTCCCCATTCACTGCTGCCGTTGAAGATATTGTTGGCGCGGCCGTCCCAAAAGTTACGGAAATTGAATACCGCATTGATGACGGTTGGCGCATTTCGTGGCTCGACCCTGCGCACGCCCTTAGCGCCGACATGAAACACCGCATCGATACTATGATCGCAACTGTCGGACATACTCTCAAACCTGTCGACGTCACGGAAGACGCCACCGAAAGTGCCCGCGGAAGAAACCACATCGTCGCTGTTATAGATAACAGTTCCTGTATGAACTTTTGGATTATCGGTATCAAAAAACGGAAAATCGGCTTTAGTTAACGTGGTATTGGGTCCGCCAAGCGAACCGTCTTTTCTGAATGAAAATTCTGCGGGCAGCGCGCTGTCCCTGCCTATCGGCGAGAGCTGGTTCTTGGTGCGTCGGTCAGCGCCGGCATGAAAATGACAGGTGGCGCACGCTACGCCGTCGCTGCCGACATTCATATCCCAAAATAATGCCTTACCCAGAATAATGGCTTTTTCCTTGTCAATGATAATAGGATCGGGGCCGTCGAGCAGCCCCGGTACTTCCGGAACGGGCGCGCCTTTCAGCGATACGGGTAGCGGCCCAAAACCGGCAGCTAATAACATTGGTGCAATAAAAACGGTTAATAATAATATTTTGACCAGATCAGCGGTCATTTTTTTAATGGTGATTAGCATTTCCTTGCTCGCTTAAACTGATTAATTATTTTCAAGATAAAACTCAAACGGTTGCAGAGGTTTAACCGAACCTTCGGCACCGACTGCCGGAATCCACAAGACTTCATCGGCTGCCAGTGCTTCACTAAACACACTTGTTTCTTGAATGATATGATCATCTCCTATATGACCATGCGAAACGAATAATTCAGGATGATCGAACGGCGCTTTCTGATAGCGCACCCGCTCATCGGTCAGGCTTTTTAGAAAATTAAGTATGTCTTCTACTGTTTGCGTGAGTGTTATGGTCGGTTGCGAAAACATCTTGAAGGGCTCTTTAGTCTCCATATCGAAATTGCCGTCCCGCGCATAAAATTCAATCACTTGCTCCAGTGTTGCCATGCCGCCATTATGCATATAAGGTCCGGTCAGCTCGACGTTCCTGAGTGTCGGTACTTTGAATAAACCATTAACGCCACTTAAAAAACGTTTCCGGTTCGGATTTTTTAGATCTGCTTGGGCGGCTTCAACGGTTGGAACAAATATTCCGTCCGGGTTAAAGCAATCGTTTGTATCCTGTTCTTGCAGTTGTATGCCGTCAGCATGGGTAAATCGGAACGTATTTGGATCGTTCTCGTCGCTTGCAAGAAGATGATCCATATCACAGGCCCGGATATCTTTGACAAAAGGGTCGACAACCCCCTCTTTGTTACCGGCCAATAGCTGCATATACTGTTCAGCAAACGATAACGGATTGCCGAACGGATCGGAACCGCTCAGACCTGGGTCGTTTTCAACTGGCGTTACACCCGTAGCAGAAAAGCCGATGTCTCCAAACATTAAACCAGCGCCTGTACTTAATAGCGTAACGATGCCATTAACGCTGATCCGTTCATTTGAATCCTCATGGCCAAAGGCTTCATGATCAATTTCATGCATAAAAGCGTTGGTTACAACTGCAGATGTCGTAAGATTCGGGCCGAGATGGCAGAATGTACAATGTGCATTTTGCATAGCTTGCAGCCCGCGTTGCGCCGACTCACTGAGATCAATCGGCTCACCGTGTTCATTTCTGGCGCTGCGGTCAAATGGCGAATCATCGGAAATCAGTGTTGACTGGTATAGTTGCAATGCCAGCGCGAAAAACATCGAGAAATTGGCTTCGATTTGCAGGTAAGGCAGACTGTGTGTTGCTGAACTCGGCGGTGGTGCGCCGAACCGGTCACGTGCAAAGTAGGACCAGTACTTGGGATTAAATGCCTGTGTAATGAACATATAGTAAGGTGTATGCAGCCCCTTTCGTAACTGCCCTTCCGTACTATAAGCATAATTGCCTAATACACTGTCATTCCAATGCACATGTTGATGTTCAAGTGGCAGACGAAACAGCAGTTTTCGCCCGAGTTCGGACAAAGTTCTATTTTCACAGGACATTTCGACAGTATCCGATGGCGGCCCCATTGCCTGTGAAGCCAACGCCGAATTGATTAATCTCAAACGTTCCTTTCTAACGGTACCGACACTCTGTTTCACCCATACCCCCGCATCGGGATCACGATCACCCCAGGGACTGCTGCCGTTAAAGATATTGTTAGCCCGGCCGTCCCAGAAATTACGAAAATTAAACACCGCATTGATAACAGTTGGTGTATTACGTGGCGTAACCTTGCGTGTGCCTTTGACGCCGACATGAAACACCGCATCGACGCCGTGATCGCACCTGTCAGCCATGCCGCCACGTATAGCGGCGTCGCGAAAAACGCCACTGAACGTACCCGCGGAACCAATCACATCATTGCTGTTATAGGTTATATTCCGATGACTTATAGGAATATCGGTATCAATAAGCGGAAAATTGTCTTTAGTCAACGTAACATTAGGGCCATGAAGCGAATTTTTTTTCCCCAGTGAAAATTCCTCGGGCAGCGCGCTGTTTCTGCCGATCGGCGAAAGCTGGTTTTTAGTGCGCCGGTCTGCGCCGGCATGAAAATGACAGGTGGCGCACGCCACGCCATCACTGCCAACGTTCATGTCCCAGAACAGCGCTTTACCCAGTGCAATCGCTTTTTCCTTGTTAATGATAATGGGGTCGGGGCCGTCAAGTAGGCCCGGTACTTCCGGAATGGGCACGTCTTTTAACGATAAGGGAACCGGGCCCGTTGCCAGTACTAATGAACTGAAAAACAAGGCCAGTAGTATTGTAACCAGGTTTGCGGTAAACTTTTTTAGTCTGATAAGCATCATTATTCTCCTTGCTCTTTTCAAGAACAGAATGTCGATGTGGCTCCACCGGTATGAGCGATATACCAGCCAGCAGCCCAGCTATTGAGTTCGGGTGTTTCAATGATATTGCCGCTCCCATCGGACAATGCTGTGTCAGCCATCCCTAATATTTCGGCGCCACCGATTCCACCCAAGGCAGGGAAGTTTGGCGATGACTCGTCCACATAAGCATTGTTCAAACCAGAACGTGATATTGTGGCAATCTGTCTTCCGGCACTGATTTGATTGGCCGTATCAAAAGAATCAGTAAAAACTGCACCTGCTGCATGTGCGTTTGTATAAAATAGTGTGCCGGCAAAGAAAATTGCTGCCGAGATCAGGCTAGCCGCAGTTATTGCACTAACTATTTGTTGTTTATTCATTTATTTTCCACCTATAAAAATAGAGTTGTCACCGGAAGCATGACGCTTTTGGCTGATGTGTGGCATGTCTATAAAAATATATTCAGGAATTGCATCCGGGAATGATTAATATGAGATCGGCCTGATATTTTTTACATACCGGTTCACTTATTCCCCGTCATTCGCGGGAGGCAGCCCGGCCATCTCTCGTTATAAAAAGATCCGCTGGCTTTCCGAGCTTGCTTTACAGCAAGGGTGGTTTTTTACTAATTAAAGATTATCTTGAAAAAAAAACAAAAACAATGTGACAAATTGTCGCACTTGTGTGCTATTGGCGGTTGGCGTAAACTTTGGCGGGGATGGCCAGTATATTTGCCTGCTTCAAAGCATGTGGATATGAATCGGGTTGTTAAATTTTTCTTACGAGAATGCACTCGTATGAAGGCGTCCCTTTATCTATCGCGTTTCAAAATTCGGTTTTTATTATCCCTCCTCCAACCTTTTTCCCGGCGGGGGAAGACATTGACGCCCGAATTTGAATCGCGATGCGTAACAATGTATGGCCAAAAGGAAAGGGCAATGGTATGCACGCCCTTTCTTGCGTCTGTTTTACTTGCCGCCTGGTTAAGCCGATATCATGCTGGGTTCGTTACGTGTTTGTTTTCGCAAACGCCAGCCGACAAACCCCAGCCCCGCCAACAGCATCGCCCAGGTTTCGGCTTCAGGTACGGCGCTGACTACCAGATCAAAGCCACTGTTTCCTGCTGAAGTCGAATCGGTACCAGCGATATACAAGGTATACCAGCCTGCAGCCAGATTGTCGAAGGTAAGTGACGCCGAATTGCCACTTGCGTTACCGTACCAGCCCGAATCAAATGCAGTGGTATAGCCATGTGCGCCGCTCACAACATCTTCACCCCATGTAGTTGAACCGTCAGTTATATTGATGGAGCTATTGGCGACGGCATAGCCCAAGGTAGCAAGGGCATTACCGCCTTGCCCATCCTGCATCCATTGAGTACCGAGATCTCCCAGTTGGCCCGTTGCATTCATTACATGTGGTGTGCCCGGATAAATACTAGGGTTGAGCTGTATTTCGCCACTTTGTGTACCACCATCAAACACGCCATCGGTTGCCCAGACCGTAACTCCGGGAACAAAGGTGGATGAACCATTAACGGATACAGTGACATCGCTACCGCCCAGTTGATTTTCGAATGTAAACCAGGTACCTGCATAAGCATCGGCGGAATTATTCAGATAAGGGTTGTCAGTATAGCCATTATTGATAGCGAAACCCGATGCTGTAATAGACGTTGAACTGCCATCAAGACTATTATCACCACTCCCAAAGGAACCATGCACGATTACAGCATCAGCTGCATAAGTATGAGCGCCGAATAACGCTGCAACGGCAACTGCCGAAGCCTTTACAGCAACCTTTATTAATTTAGAATGTTTTTTCGTAAACAATTTTCTCTCCTTAAGATAAATGATTGCTAAAAATCAGTGTCAAAGACTGATTCAGCATCGCACCGACTCGTGAATGATGATCTGAAACACCCTGAAAAATGTATACGCAACATCTTATTTCAGATACTCCCCATCACTCCCGGGAGGCAGCCCGGCCATTTCTCGTTATAAAAAGATCCGCTGGCTTTCCGAGCTTACTTTGCAGCAAGGGTGGTTTTTTACAGATTAAAGATTATCTTGAAAAAATAACAAAAACAATGTGACAAATTGCCGCGCCCGGGTGCTATTGGCGGTTGGCGTAAACTTTGGCGGGGACGACCGGTATGTCCGTCAGCTTCAAGGTGTACAGATATGAATTTTGGTCGTGAGATTTGTCTGATAAGTACGCGTTCGTTTGAAGGTGTTAATGGTTGCATGTATTGCCAACAAAAAAGAGCGCTGTAACACACGCCCTTTTTTGTTTCTTGCCTACCGTCTGGTTAAGCCGGCATCATACCGGGATCTTTGAATGTTTGTTTTCGCAAACGCCATCCAATGAGACCCAGTCCCGCCAGCAGCATGGCCCAGGTTTCAGCTTCGGGTACGGCACTTACCACGAGATCGTACCCGCCGCCAGTCGAGGTTACATTGGTACCGCCGATATACACGGTGTACCAGCCTGCGGCCAGGTCGTTAAACTCAAGTGTTGCCGAATTTCCGCTGATAATGCCGGTGACACCCGATTCAAACGTATCGGTTATACTTTGATCGTGTACGCCTGAATTGATAGGTTCATTCCAGCCGGCACTGTTTTTGCCTTTAGCCTTAATTTGGATACCCGGCGTGGTTATAGCGTAACCAAGCGTTTCAAGGATATTACCCTGGCCGGTAAGTGGGCCTTTGGTAAAGCTGCCATCAGCCATCCACATTGTACCGTCGTGTCCCATTTTCTGTGTCGCATTAAATGAAACAGGTGTATCGATACCCACCTTACTTTGTTCAACACCCAGCGCAAAAGCCGTGCCGCCGTCAAACTCCTGTGCACCGCTGGCCCATACTGTGAACCCCGGCATGAAATTGGCGTCGCCACTTACCTTGACGCTGACATCATAGCCGTCAAAATGGTTCATAAATGTGAACCAATGGCCGTCCGGCGAATACGCGGAATTCTTTGATAACGTATTGCCGGTAAAGCCGGTAGGCCCCAAACTGCCGGATGCCGTAATACTGCTGGTAGCAAAGTCAAGATGATTCGACGTAGACCAGGATTCAATACTGACCGCACCGGCCGCATCGGCATTCGTGCTGAATAATGCGACAATGGCAATCAGCGAAGCCTGAATAGCGATTGCAGTAGATTGAACATGTTTTCGTATCATACTACTCTCCTAAACGAATGTGCCGACTGTGCTGTATTGAACACGTATTAAAAGGTTGGACCCTGTTAAACCGTTCAAAACAGCCAAAGAAAGGACGGTCATGCAATGCCCTTTCTTTGTTACAGTCATACAGCGATAAAACTAAGCTGGCACCATGTTCAATTCTCTGCGTGGCTGATTTCTCAAGCGCCAGCCGATCAGGCCAAGGCCTGCCAACAACATCGCCCAGGTTTCAGCTTCCGGTACGGCGCTGACTACCAGGTCGAATCCACCGCCTGCTGTACTAGAATCGGTTCCGCCGACATAGACGGCATACCAGCCTGCTGCCAGGTTGTCGAATGTAAGTGATCCCGAATTGGCGCTTGTGCTGCCCGATGCAAGTATTCCATCAACAGCATTTGCGCCAGCCAGAACCGTTTCACCCCATGCGCCGCTGGCAACATTAATTGAAGGGTTGGAGACAGCATAGCCCAGGGTTGTAGTGGCATTGCCGAGTGATCCCGACATCCATCCTGTACCGAAGTCTCCGATTGAACCCGTTGCATTAAATGCATGCGGCGTACCTGATACACCTGTGGTTCCTACAGGTACTTCGGAACTTCCTGTGCCGCCATCAAACACACCATTGGTTGCCCAGACTGTAAATCCTGGTGCTAAGGTGGCTGATCCATTTACGGTTACAGTGACATCGCTACCACCTAGTTGATTTTCGAATGTGTACCAAGTACCCGCGTGCCCCCAGGCAGAGTTATTCAGATTCGGGTTGTCAGTATAGGAATTTGGGCTGGTGAAACTGGCTGCTGTAATACTTCCGGGGGCATCGAGAACATTATCACCAGCGCTCCAAGCAAATGAACCCTGTACGGTTACAGCGCCAGCTGCATAAACATTTGCGCCGAATAACGCTGCAACAGCAACTGCAGAAGCCTTTACTGCAACCTTTGTTAATTTAGAATGTTTTTTCGTAAACATTTTCTCTCCTTAAGGAAAATGATTAATAAAAAAATCCGATACCGGTTACCCAATCAAAACATCGAGTTAACTGGCGCCGGGCTTGCGAATGATGCAATGAAAAAGTGTTGTATATACTTGCTAATAAAACATCTTTTCAAATACTCCCCATCATTCCCAGGAGGCAACCCGGCCATCTCGAAAAAGAGATCCGTAGCTTTCCGGACTCGTTTCACAACGAGGGTGGTTTTTCTGTAACTTGAGACAATTATCAAGAAGTGGAACAATAAAAACAATGTGACAAATTGTCACGTGCGGCAAATTGTCGCACCTTATTCTCGTTTGGATAGGCTGCTTAACGCGTCTTGATATGGCAGATGACGTTGTTTTAAAAAGTACGGCAAACAACAGCAAGTAGCCCGGATGGAACTTGTGGAATCCGGGATAAGCGCAGTTGCCGGACATCGAGTTATCATTGGTTATGAAGTGAAGAAATGGTTCAATTTCGACGCAATCGTGTTTTCGGTGGAAGCTATTTCTTCACCGACACATTGCGTGATCTAAAATCAACTTTATTGATCGATCATGTTGAACGCTTGCGTGAGGCGGTGCGAAAAATGCGAGAAGCTATGCCATTTACAATAGAAGCCTGGGTCGTGTTACCGGAGCATATGCATGCTGTCCGGATTTTGCCACCAAACGACGCTGATTATTTTTCCCGCTGGCGATCCATTAGAAGCTATTTTACGCATCAACTTACCAAGCAAATACCTGTTAATCGCAACAATCCGGTATCGCTCTGGAGAATAACTTCGTCTAGAGTGGCTTCAATTTTCCCGGTACTTGCTACTTGCTAAGAAACAAGGTCTCTTAGCTCATCGTCAATCAAGGGTCAATGGAAAAGTCAGCCGTAGAAACGTTACCATTACCGCCAAGAACGACGGAATAATTGTGACTTACTTCGTTAGACACCCCGCCGAGGATACTGGATGTATTTCCACTAATAATATTACCTGCTCCGCCACTTATATGGGAGCCGAAACCACTGGCTATATTACTGGTTCCACTACTGATGCTGGAAAATAAGCCGCTGGCAATACTGTCCAAGCCGCCGCTAATACTGGACCAAGCGCCACTAGCATCGCTGCCATGACCACCGCTGACACTAGCCTCTGTGCCGCTGGCTGTATTAACATTACCGCCACTGACACTGGAATTGACGCCACTTGCAGTGTTATAACTTCCGCCACTAACGCTAGAATTACCACCACTGGCCCGATTACTCACTCCACCAATAACTGTGGCATAAATGCCCGAAACAGTGTTGTGACGGCCTCCTACAATACCTCCATAACTTGAATAGCTATGTAGAGGGCCGACAACCAGGTTATGTGAACCACTCTTGTCATTGTAGGCAAAACCTTCATCATAACCCACAATGAGATTGCCAAGACCGTTGACTTGCGGACCGGAACCTTGGTCGCCATCCGTTGCGCCAAGTCCATTGACGATCTGCAGATTCATGCCTTCAAGAACCAGTGTATCACCGACCCGGCTAGCGCCTGCAAGCAAAGCTTCAAGTGCAGCTACTCTCGCTTCTAAGTCCCCAGCGGAATTAACATTATTTGCTGCACACAAAGAAACAACGAGCAATGCGAAAAAAATTTTTTTCATTGAGTTTCTCCTTATTTTGGTATGTAAATTGTTACTAGCAAGTAGCCGGATGAAGCTCGCGAAATCCGGGAAAATAGAAGCTGCCCTAAGCTAAATTATTTTCCAAAGTGATGCTGGTCAAATTTGTCATTATCTGCGCATCCCCAATTCAATGGATAAATCTTAAAGAAATAGCTTCCACCGAAAACACGATTGCGTCGAAATCGAACCATTTATTCACCTCATAACCAATGATAACTCGATGTCCGGCAACTGCGCTTATCCCGGATTCCACAAGTTCCATCCGGGCTACTTGCTGATAATTCACCAAGACGGTAGTCCGGTAGAAAAATTATATCGTGAAATTTTTTTGAGGAAATGCGACATAATGTCGCACCGCGAAAATGGGGCGACAAACAGAATTCGATTTTGTGTTTAATAATATGGAATAATGCAATATCTTAATTTTAATCAGGTCATAAAATCCTGCCATGCGGTTTTTCATTCCATTCGCCATTTGGTGTGTCTTTTCGGTTTCCGGCCTTGATGCCGCCGTTATGCCCGAGCAAATCGCCGTGATCGCCAATAAGAATGACGCAGAGAGTCTGGAAATAGCGCGTTACTATCAGCAAAAACGCAACATACCGGACGAAAATATAATCCGAATGGAATTTCCGCTGACAAATTCAATGGGCAGCCATTTGTTCAATGCGTTAAGACAACAAATCTATGCGCAAACACCTGATCATGTACAGTTTTACGTATTTGCCTGGTCAAAACCCTATAAGGTTGCCTGTATGTCGATAACCAGCGCCATGACATTCGGGTTTGACAGAAAACATTGTGCGCACGGCTGCTCGCCGACCGAACCCAGTGTCTATTTCAATTCACACTCTTCATTACCATATGATGATTTTAAAATACGCCCGGCCATGATGCTTGCGGGCAGCAGTATGAAACAAATAAAGGCGATGATTGATCGCGGTGTGCAATCGGACGGCATGTTTCCAAATGGCACAGCTTATCTTGTCAGTACAACAGACAAGGCACGGAACGTGCGCTCGTATGTCTATGAAACCGTTAAACAGGCTTTTTCGGATCGGATCAATATTGAGATCGTTCAAGCCGATGCGCTTGAAGAAAAACAGGATGTGCTGTTTTATTTTACCGGCAGGGCTGAAGTCGATGCAGTGGAAACCAATTACTATTTACCTGGGGCCATCGCAGATCATTTAACTTCTTCAGGCGGTGTATTATTTGGTGATCATCAGATGAGCCTGCTGAAGTGGTTGGATGCGGGTGTGACTGCAAGCTATGGTACAGTGATGGAGCCTTGCGCGTTTCCTCAAAAATTCCCGCATCCCGGTATTGTTATTGAGCGATATACACGGGGTGAATCGCTGATTGAAGCTTACTGGAAAAGCGTGGCCTGGCCGGGGCAGGGCTTGTTTGTCGGTGAACCGCTGGCCGCGCCGTTCTACAGCAGGCCGGGAAAATAATCATCTATATCGCCATATATATGCTGTGTTAGCATTTTTTGTTTTCGTCTTGTCTTGCTTGAAACGCTGAATTTTTAGAGGCGCCCTTCAAGAAAAATGTGTTTTAAACGCTTCAATAAACAGATCGATCTGATCGGCAGGCAATGCATTGATACCTGCGGCGCTTTTTCGCCCTCCGCCCGATGCAAACTTGCGCGCCAGTTGATCGGCCGGTAATGTTTCTCTACTCAATGGGGTGCGTATACTGACTGTGCAGGTGTTATCGGTTTTCTCGGTAATGACAGCATGTGCACGCTCGGGGTATTGATTGGCCAAATCGTTGATATAAACACCGCCAATCCGGCGAGCCCATTTTTCGCTGCGAAACAGAATCACTGCCGAATCGACAGACTGGTATAAATAAGGGCTGGTTTTTGCCTTGACAAAATCCTCTTTGTAACCGGCGTCTAACGTCTGGTAAATAACCGGATCTTCCCGCAAGAAATCAAATGGGGAGTCATATTGCTGAAGCTGCCGGTATAGTGCATCAGGATGATAGAACAAATCCGACAGGCTCTCACCATAGCTGTTGTAGTTAATATATATGCCGAGGTGTTGAAGTGTGCGCAATGATTCGTGACTTAATCCCGCATCTTTACCCAGTGACATGGCCGAAGCAATCATATTGTCCCCAAATGCAGCAACCAGCGCCCATGCGCGAAATTGTCCACCGATATACTGATCGACGATCAAGCCGGTGCAGATTGTGGGCAGCTCGTCATTGATCACAGTTTTTAGCCTGGAATGATTGACTGGCATTCCCCGGTAATGATGATCAAAGTATTCGATATAAGCGCCTTGGTGCAATAATCGCTGCACATCGGAACGATTTTTATCGAATGAAATATCCAGTACACTGACATGGTCGCCCGGCATTGCGTCGACATGTTTGAGCAGGTCGATGTCACGCTTTACGCCGGTAACAAGCCGTGTTTTTTGCGGATTGGCTTTGCGCAATTGTATCAACGAGCAGATGCCATCGGCATCGCCATTGAAAACATCAATATAATGCATAATAATTTATATTAAAAATTAGTTTCCCACCGTTTCAATATATTTATGACAGCCTCCTGTGGCGATAACATGGCTGTTTGAATATGGATTTCCGGTGATTCAGGTGGCTCATAAGGACTATCGATTCCGGTGAAATTTTTTAATTCACCACTGCGAGCTTTGGCATAAAGACCTTTTACATCGCGGCGTTCGCATTCCTTCAATTCGGTGTCGATAAATACTTCGATAAATTCACCTTCCGCAAACAATTCACGCGCCATATGCCGTTCACTGCGAAATGGAGAGATAAAGCTGACCAACACGATCAATCCCGCGTCAACCATGAGTCTGGCGACTTCTGAAATACGGCGGATATTTTCGACACGATCGGCTTCAGTAAAACCCAGGTCGCGGCATAAGCCGTGCCGGATATTATCGCCATCGAGTAAATACGTATGCCGGTTATCCTGATGCAAGCGTTGCTCCAGAAGATTGGCAATCGTCGATTTGCCCGAGCCGGATAAACCGGTAAACCAGATGCATTTCGGGGATTGCTGTTTTTGCACAGACCGGGATGCCTTGTCAATGGTCAGTGCCTGCCATTTAAGATTAGTTGCGCGGCGCAAGACAAAATCTAACGCGCCCGTGCCAACCGTTTCGCCCGTCTGCAAATCGATTAACCGGAAAGCTAAATCATTTTTGTTGCCGTGCTGCCCGAATATCACCGATTCACTGGTACACAAGTAGACTCTGCCAATCTCATCTTTTTTTAATGTTCGAGCTGCCAGGCGTGCATCGGTGCCGGAATCTGTGCGGTATTTAATCGCTGTCACTGTCGCGAAAGCTTCCCTGGAGGCCAGCTTGATATGAAATTGCCGGCCCGGTATTAGGGGTTGCTTACCAATCCATGTCAGATCTGCTTCAAACTGGTTAGCGGTTTCGGAGATGTTTTCGGTTACCATCTTAATAAAATTTTTTTTCCCAAATTGACAAAGCAAAGCTGTATTACTATTGAAAAAATTGCTTACTGCGCAATGTGTCAATAGAAGTTATTTCCTGTTGAATCCGATTTATGAGTAATTTTTGGTTAGATCATTTGAACCCATGTTGCGATTATTGACTAACGGCATTGCGATCTTCTCAAGTTGTGTTGCGTCAATCCATTTTTTCTTCTTGCAGTAGTCGATTGACGGTTGGTAAAAAAATAAGGGCGTACTATAGCAACAAAACAGAAATGACAGCTGCGACATATTGTCGCATTGAAATGCATAGCATTAGCATTGATAATATAAATTGGTAGCTTAAGTTAGATAGGTTTTATCGTTAGCAGTAGACTATTCGAAAAATGTTTCTACACCCCTAGATAAATCGGTTCTAAACAACTTCATTCGTTCAAGATGGTCGGGCAATTATTTATCTATACGGAATTGTTTATGAGAATTTTTTTTAAAAGAATATGAAAGACATTTATATTTACCCACGCAACGCTTTTGCATTTGCAACTTTGGTTCTCGGATTTGCGTTAATTTTAACTGCCTGTGGCAGTGAGTCAACCAGCACGGAGCCAGGCCAGGCCTTGGTGCGCGTGGATGGTGAAGAAATTACAGTTATACAATTGAATGATGAATTGGGTCGTAACAGGGTTCAGGCTGATCAGGTCGAACAAGCAAGAAAACAGTTGCTGGAATCGATGATTGATATTCAGTTGATGGTAGCAGAAGCCCAACGCGAAAAGCTTGATCGTGCACCTAACGTCATGCGGGCGATAGAACGCGCCAAGAAGCAGATTATTGCGCAATCGTACATGCAAACGACACTGAGTCGGATAGACGATCCAACGGAAGAAGAAATCAATCAATTCTATCAGGAGCACCCTGAACTTTTTGCTCAACGTAAAAAATATAACCTTCCTTTTATACGGTTTTCATCGGAAATCTTGAATGATGAATTCAAATCGGTTATTGATTCAGCCAAGTCGCTCAGTGACGTTGTCCAATGGCTGGATAAACATCAGATTTCATATTTCAGTGACGAAATGATACAAACAACCACTGACATGCCGCCTCAAGTGGCTACACGACTGCAAAATACCCAAATAGGCGAAATGTTTCTTGTCCATGAGAATGCCAATGCAACCAGTATACTTGTTTCTGTAAAAAATATTGAGCAAGATCCGGTCACCTTTGAAGATATCAGATCACGGATTACAACGCATTTATTGATTAATAAACGCCGAGAAACAGCTCAAGATGCTATTGCGCGATTACGTGCCGCGGCAGATATCGAGTATCTGCACGACCAAGAAGATACGGACAGCAGTATTGAGACGGACGCCCAATCACCATCGACAACGCCATTAATACCGCAACAAAAAGATAAGGCGCTGGATAATATTTTGCTTCAGGACGAATCGATTGAGCGTGGAATCAGTGGTCTAAAATAACCTTCATATAATAATGAGCAGCCTGTTTTTCGCCTATTTGTTCAAAGTACTTGAACATAGCTACGACTATGCCCCACGTACTTTTCACAAACATTCATCAAAAATATGCTCGCGCAGAAATGCACGTAACTTATGACGACACCCCCTAATTTAACCGCGAATAATAAAAAGATAATTGACTGGTTTGTCGGTCTGTTTTTGTCTGCATTATTGACTGGTTTTAGTTATGCCGCTTCGGATGAAGTCAGTAAAAGTCAATTTGGTCCGGGTGATGTACTCAAAATACTCGTGTATGGAAATGCTGACCTTACCCTTGAAACAAAAGTTAACGAGGCCGGAAAAATCACCTTTCCTTTACTGGGCGAGATAACAATCGAAGGCCTGACGCCAAGTGCAGCCGAGAAAAAGATAGCCGATCGACTTCAAAACGAAGGTTATCTGCGCAAACCGCAAGTCACGATTCTGACTTCGACCCTGTACAGTCAACAGATTTCGGTACTCGGACATGTCCGTAACCAGGGCCGCTATGCCATTGAAGGCCAACGAAGCTTGACTGATGTGCTCGCCAAGGCAGGCGGTATCAGCCCGGATGGCGGAAACACTGTAACGTTGATTCGCGCGGAAGACGAACATTTCGTAAAGGAGGAGATAGACATGCTTTCCATTTTTCAGACTGGAGATATGACTTTGAATCCAGTTATACGTGGTGGAGATCTTATCTATGTTGCGACTGCTCCCCGTTTTTATATTTATGGTGAAGTGCAGCGCCCGGGATTTTATCGCCTGGAGCCTGGTATGACTGTTGTGCAAGCACTTTCAACAGGTGGAGGGCTCAATGTGCGCGGAACGGAACGTGGCGTTCGTATTCAGCGTCGCAACGCGGACGGTGTGTTACAGATCATCAAAGTCAAACCGGACGATTTGGTGCAGCCTGACGATGTTGTTTATATTCAAGAAAGTTTGTTTTAAAGTGAAATCGGGCGCTTATTTATATGATTTATAGGTCACTTGAAGACAATTAATGAACCCACTTCAATTCATTCGCATCTTACAGGCGCGATATAAAATTGTGCTGTTTGTATTTTTTGTTACCGTATTGACAACACTGACTGTCAGTTTGTGGTTGCCTAAATCTTATAAGGCAACGACAACCGTTTTGCTCACAAACAAAGGGATAGATCCAGTGACGGGCCATACTTTGCCTACTCAATTGATGCATAGTTTTATGGCAACACAACTGGACGTGATCAGCAGCACCCGGACGGCCCTGATGGTCGTGGACAGGTTAAAGCTCGATCAGAATCCGTCTATCCGGCAGCGATTTGTGGAAAACGGGGAGGATAGCAGTATTCGTCACTGGTTAGCCGCAAGGCTTGTGAGAAACCTGTCTGTAGAACCTTCGCGTGACAGTAACGTTATTACTATCGGTTTTAGAGGCGCAGATCCTGCGTTTGTTGCTGTCATAGCCAACGCTTTTGCCAACGCCTATCAGGAAGTCAGTATCCGGCTGACCGTTGAACCTTCGCAGCAGGCCTCCACGTATCTGTCAAATCAGTTAAATGTTTTACGTAACGAACTTGAAGAGGCTCAAAGGAAAGTATCGCGTTTTCAACAGGAAGAGGGTATTGTCGATGTGGATGCCCGCCTTGATGTTGAGACAAGACGCCTCAATGAGCTGTCAAGCAAATTGATTCTGGCGCAAAATGAAATAATGGGTTCTTTTGATGAAAGCGGCGGTCAAGCAGGTGGCGGGCTTAGCGTTGTCAACAATACATTGATTAACGGACTTAAAGTTAATCTGGTACAGGCTGAAGCCAGGCTGGCAGATACAGAACAGCGATTCGGGAAAAACCATCCGGAATATGAAGGCGCCAAAGCGCAGGTCACAAAAATACGCACAGAACTGGCAAAACATACCAGCATAACATCAAGAAATGCAATTACCCGGGAAGCTGAAATAAGTGACGCGTTAGAAGCGCAAAAAACACGAGTACTGGCTTTGCAACAGGCGCGCGATGAACTGAAACTCTTGTTAAGAGAAGCAGAAGGTGCACAGCATGCTTACAATAGCGCGCAGCAGTACTTAAACAGAACCAGTCTCGAAGGCCGCTCCAACTTGTCAGGCGTTTCCATACTGGACGTAGCCAATCCACCCGAAACACATGATAGTCCAAGGTTGTTTTTCAATATGTTTCTTTCGGTATTTCTAGGTATTATGCTTGGATTGGGTTCCGGTGTGCTGATGGAAATGCTCGACCGGCGCGTACGTTCCACGGAAGATTTGGTGGAGTTGATACAGGTGCCAGTTTTGGGAATCGTCGATTTACGCGGACAGAAAACGACAGGCTTTAAATTGCCATTTTTTCGATATTCCCACAGTGCCACGGATTAAATAAACATGAATATTCCTGCCCAACCGGTTATTGAATTTATCAAGTCTAAGAATACTGTTTCTTTGACTGAATCAATGCCACAAGAAGAGTCATGTCAGCAGCCGGAAGCCATACAATCCGCCCCTAAATTACCAGTGATCGATGAGCCTGACAGCGGTCTGGCAGAATCAATACGGGCGGTACGGACACAATTGATTTTAAATGGTTTTCCATCCAGTAAGAAAAGAATGGCTTTGATAAGCGTTAGTCATGATTGCGGAGCAAATCATTTTTCAGCCAATCTCGCGGTATTATTCTCACAATTGGGTAAGCAGACACTGCTCATTGATACCAATTTGAAGTATCCCGTACTGCATCAGGTTTTTAATCTTCCGGAAACCAATGGCTTGTCGGATATACTGATCGGTCATACTCCGGTTAACAAAGCATTTGTTTCCTTCCGTACATTACCGGATCTGACGCTTCTTCCTGCAGGCAAAATACAGTCGAATGCGTCTGAATTAATCAGCAAACCTGAATTCAAGACCATAAACGAACAGCTTGCAAGAGAGTTTGACATCATTTTATATGACGCGCCCCCTTTCTTTGAAAGTACCGATGCACTTATTATCGCCAACTATGTTGATTACGTTTTGCTGTTAATACATAAGCATCACGTTCGACTGGCTGACGTTAGCAATGCCTGTAAACAAATCATCGATGGCGGCGGCGAAATCATCGGTTCAATACTTGTTGACTATTAATAAACGGATATCCCTATGATGCCTCTTAGCACACCATATCGACACAGTTTAAAAGAGATGTCCATGCTTTGGCTGCCAGTTCTGGCCGGACTAATGGTGCTGTATATTCCGACTTTTTATGATCTTGCCAATGGCTTATGGACACATGATGAACAAATCCACGGCCCCATCATTCTGGCGCTTTCAATCTGGCTGATTTATCGAAAATGGCCTGAGATGATGGTGCGCAGTGAAGGAAAACCATCTTCCGGCAGTGGCTGGTTTGTATTTGTCGTAGCGTTAATACTTTACGCCATAGGCCGTTCACAGCATATTCTGGTATTTGAAATCGGTTCTTTTATCGTAATGCTGTGCGCTATTTTATTGATCGTTCGCGGCGCCACCGCTTTGAAAGTGTTATGGTTTCCGTTGTTTTTCATGCTGTTTATGATTCCTCTGCCAGGCCCGGTTGTCAGTACACTGACCATGCCGATGAAAATGGCGGTCTCATACGTTGCAGAACATATTTTATATTGGGCGGATTATCCGATTGCACGTAATGGCGTTATTCTACAAATTGGGCAATATCAGTTGCTCGTGGCGGATGCCTGCGCCGGATTGCAAACATTGTTAACGCTTGAAGCTTTGGGACTGTTTTATTTGAATCTGATGCAACATACATCGGTTTTCCGTAATGTTGCGCTGGCAATTCTGATTATACCAATCTCTTTTACTGCGAATGTTATTCGCGTTATCGCATTGACACTGATTACCTATCACTATGGTGATGCGGCAGGACAGGGATTTATGCATGGATTTGCAGGTATGGTTTTGTTTATGAGTGCACTGATACTCATTTTAAGCGTCGATTCGTGTTTGCAATATTTTTCCAAACCCCGTCTGACAAATTCCGCCGCTTTGGCATGAACACCTAAAATATTTTTTTAAATGAGGAAGCTCATGAAGAAGTCGTTCATTATCAATTTTATGCTGGGTGTCACAATGGTTTTGACTGCCGCATTGACGACAGCGATGACCCCCACCACCAAAATTGCCGACCTGAGAGAAGCAATCGACCTCGAAACATTAATTCCGTCGTCATTTAACGCTTGGCGAATTGATACATCAATCATACCGCTGCAAGTCGATCCAAAGACTCAGGCAGAACTGGACAAAATCTACAACCAGGTGCTGTCAAGAACTTATGTCAACGCGCATGGCGAGCGCGTAATGTTGTCGGTGGCATACGGCGGGGATCAGAGTGACCATTTGTCGTTACATAAGCCGGAAGTCTGTTATCTGGCGCAAGGTTTTGAAATCAAGAAAAACGCCGCCAGTGAATTGTCAACCCAATTTGGCGATCTGCCGAGCAGACGCGTATTGGCTGTTCGCGGCAACCGCACAGAACCCATAACCTATTGGGTGACAGTCGGTGATAAGGCTGTTTTGTCGGGTATTGATCAGAAATTACAACAAATTCGCTATGGATTGTCGGGAAATGTGCCCGATGGCATGCTGGTGCGTGTGTCCACCCTTGGGATAGACGAGGATCAGGCATATAAACTACAGGAAGCTTTTGTGCGGGATATGCTGGCGGTAGTTAGCGTTAACGAACGTAATAGATTGGTTGGTTTTTTGCAAGATTGAAGCGTGTGGTTCATGTTATGAGATGAGCCGGAACTGTCTGGTTTTCTGCGAGAAGTTGTAGAGAATGAACCAAGTTTCCTCGAAAATGCAAAAAGAAACAGGTTTAAGTCGCGTGTTTCTTGAGTTCAAGCTTAAACTCCATATTTGTTTTTACTTTGCATCGATTGCTTCGAAACCATTTTTATGGTGTGTTAATAATAAACGGTGATAGCCATATAATTTAACAATGGGAATTTAAATGGATCCACGCATTAATTGGATGATGAAGTATGTGAACGGTAAATCAGTATTGGATTTAGGGTGTGTGCGACACTCAATTGAGGAAACAGAAAAACCTGGATGGATACACGGTGAGATTAGAAAAGTGGCGCAGAGAATCGTTGGTGTGGATTACCTCGAAAAACCTGTTTTGCAGTTAAGGCAAAAAGGTTATGAAGTGATTTGCGCAGATGTTGAAGAAATGCAGCTGAATGAGCGGTTTGATACTATTGTTGCTGGAGACTTGATTGAGCATCTAAATAACTTTGGCAAGTTCATAGAACGCGTAAAGGAACATCTGAACCCAGATGGCGTATTTGCGCTGACAACTCCAAATCCGATTAATCCCTTGCGTTTCTTCAGTGTGCTTCTCCGGGGGGAAGCTGGCGCGAACTCCGAACACACTTGCTGGTTTACGGAACAGGTAATCCGTCAACTTTTCGATCGCTACGATTTCGACGTCATTGATGTCCATTACATTGACGATTCATACCAGTATTATCGTAGTTGGAAATGGATGCCATTCTTTCCGATCAACTACATATTAGTCAAGCTGCGGCCAAAATTTGCTGAAACGCTTTGTGTGGCGTTCAGGTTAAAGAATAAGGAATGAACTGCGCGCTCAGTCCAGTTGGTTGAATCATGCCGTTCACATGTTCGCAACGATTTTATTTTTCTTTGTGGTTGCGCCGGATTCGTCCTGGTGTTTGGAAAAATCACACTGCTCCAGATAATCGGAGTGATTTGGCGACTGTCGGCAAAAAGCTACATTATTTAACTATATCGATTGATTCACATGAAAGCATTAGCATCGACTTGGCTAACATCTAATAATAATTTGGCTTCAAAGGCATTGCCAGTTGCCCTGCTAATCGGTGCCTTGCTATTGTCGGTGTTAAGTGGCCTTTTTGCCGCGTTAGGTAACGTGATTCTTTTGATCCCGTTATTGGCTTTGTTCGGTGTTTTCTTCGTTCTCGCGGCGCCTGTGGCATGGACGGTCTGGATTATATTCCTGGCGGCGTTTCTGATCACTGGACCGAGTGCTTATTTCATACGCTTTTCGCAACTTCAATGGCTTACCGTCTTTGTGAGTGCGGCATTGTTGTTGCCTGTGATACTTTACCTACTACGTATCCAGATCGGCGCGCAGTCAAGCCAATTTTTAAACCACTTTTTCTGGCCTGGTGTCTTTCTTCTATTAGTTGCCTTCTCCACTATAATCAATGATCCTCAATTCGGGGATATAGTAAATGGTTCTCGCCACTACTTTCTAATGTGGCCGTTAATGCTGGTCTTCATGCTTGGCCTGATTCGACAGGACACGCAGGTGCAATTATGGAAAGCGCTGATGATCGTAGCTGTTTTGCAATTACCTATGGCGCTTTATCAATATTTCTTCGTGGCGCTAAAAAGTATGCGATCTTCGCCCTGGGATGCAGTTATAGGTACGTTTCCGGGTAATATCGAAGGTGGCGGCGAGAGCGCCGGTATGGCCTTTATGTTGTTAATTGCCATGTTGACTGCCATTGCATTATGGCGTGAGGGTAAATTAAGCGGTGTATGGATGTCCCTGGTTGTGCTGGCGGGGTTAGGTACGCTAGTTCTAGCTGAAGTCAAGGCGGTAGTTATGCTGCTACCGATTGCTATTGGCCTGTATTACCGTAGAGAACTCATGAAGAAGCCCATAGAATCAGTTCTGGTCGTGATTGGCACACTTTTGTTAGCTGGCGCCATATTCGTAGCTTATGAAAAGATTCACTATGGAAATATGCCTACGTATACATTTAATACGAATCAGGCTTTCTCAACGTATGACCGCGTTATGAATGCTCTCAGTCCCGAAACGGAGGCTTTTGGTGGAGATGAATTGGGTCGTGTTACTCATATAGTGAATTGGTGGGAAATTAATAGGGGGGATCTGCAATACAGTTTATTTGGCTACGGCATGGGTGCAACCTATGCCAGTAGATTTGGTGTGGGTGAATTGGCCAGCCGTTTTCCATATACCCTTTCAGGTTCTTCTACGATTATTCTGCTATGGGAAGTAGGTATTCTAGGTCATTTGGCATTTCTCATTATTTTATTGTACGGCGCGCGAACTTCGGGGCGTGCCGCCAAAAATGAAGCTATACCTGAGATTCATCGTGTTTTTCTCAGAGTGAGTGCTGTCGGCCTACTATTACTTGCTATTACGTTACCTTACAGAAGTTTTCATCTCTACGCCAATCCCATTCAGTTTCTTATGATGTTTATGCTCGGCCAGGCGGCTTATTGGTCGTGTTTTGTAAATTTCCAAAACTATTTAGATAAAAAGTGAACAAGAAAAAGAGCAGTATCGTTCCACTGTATTCAACAGGCTATCCTCTTAAACTTGGTGCTTTGATGCTTCATTATCTAGGTAGAGAAGCCCTGCTTTATTTATTTACTTTAAGCAGTTTTCGTTATGTTATTTTGTAAAAATTCAACAACATTCTACACAAATTATCAAAATGTATAATGGATCTGTTTCTGCGCTGATCGTACGTCAAATATTGCGGTGGGTTATTGCCAGGTTGCCGACTGAAAGAATGAGGTGTAGTTTGCGATCTTTTATTATTAGAACAAAAGATGGAGCGCATCCTTCATTGTTATGCCAACCTGGAGAGATCGTAGTACTTGTGGGAGTTCATAGGATTGATACCGTGATGAAATGGTCTGAAGCCGTTGGTGCCACAGGTAAGTTAATATTAGTTGAAGCGGTTCCTCGTTATCTTGAAAATATCAAAAGCAATTTAGAGAATCATCTCAATTGGGATATTAATAATATTAATTATGTCGCAAAAGGAGTGTCCTCTGTGCGAGAGTCAGGGGAAATCGAAGTTGGGAGAAAAGCAGACTTCAATAAATTGACGGGACATCGGATAGAAGATGGCTTATCAAGTAATGATTTTATAGGTACTGAGAATATAGAATTAGATACTCTTGACAACATTATATCTTCTTTGGGAATCGATAATATTAACCATATCTCCATGACTATAAGCGGTTTGGAATTGGAGGCCCTGAAGGGAATGCAGAGAATTCTTTGTGTAAATGGTTTAAGGATTCTAATTCGGTCATTGCATGCCAAGGATGGCAAATCATTATACCTAGAGGTAATGGAGACGTTAAAGAATTCCGGTTTCACTATCATGGCAGGAAAAAAGGTAAAGACAAGAAGTGGACGAAATATATATGCCTACCGTACATAAATAATTAAATTCAACACTATCATAACAATTATTTGTGTGTATCTGATATTCAGGCTTTTCACGATTATGCATGCGTTGGTAAAAAAAGTTGTTTTTATCTGTTGCTGTGTCACATGTCTTTCTATTAAAAAATAACAATATGAAGTTTAATTTCATAGGAATCGGCGCCCAAAAATGTGCGTCTACTTGGATATACCGTATTCTTTCCGACCACCCGGAAGTGGCAGTTTATCCAGGTAAAGAAATTGATTTTTTCTCAAACTATTACGATCATGGTTATCAATGGTATGAGGGACATTTAGGCGATGCTGATGATGCAAAAGTAATGGGAGAGGTATCCACTTCATATTTCGCTGATAGTGATACACCCGAACGTGTGTTTTCGTATAATCCCGGTATGCGAGTCGTGTTGTCTCTTCGTGACCCTATTGAACGAGCCTACTCCAATCATTTACACGAAGTTCGCCATATGCGTTTTACCGGTCACAATCTTGAATTTGAGAATGGACTGGAAAATAATCCAATGTATCTGATGCAATCATACTACGCACAGCAACTCGCCCGTTGGCTGGCAGTATTCCCACGTAGTCAGGTATTGGTTCTTTTCCAAGAGGATATCCGCGATGCACCTCTCATGCAGGCTCAAAATTTGTATCGCTTTTTGGGTGTTTCTGAAGATCATCAATCTTGGTTCCTGGATAAAAAGGTAAATGAAAGCAGGGCGCTAAAAAATGCCAAGCTGGACGGTTTTCTCAAAGGGTTAGGGCGCTTTGGACGGTCTATAGGCGTTGGCGCGGTTGTTGAAGCAGTCAAGAAAAATGGTTTGGTTCGTCACTTGCGCCGTAGCCATAACCAAATTGATTTGCGCCAAGTTATTCCACCCATGCGTGAAGACACAAGACTGCGCTTGCAGGACATGTTGGCTGACGATATGTGTGAATTATCACGCCAGCTAGGGCGGGAAGATTTGCCATGGCCGAGTTGGTTGGCGTTGAACAAAAAGTCAAAATAAGGACAAGAAGATGCCTGTGACGATGTTGATGTACCATATGATTACACATCCTAAAAATGCTAATGAAGTTCGGTTGTGTCGAACGCCGGATGCATTCCGGAAAGATATGGAGCAAATTAGGCAAGCCGGCTATCAAGTGCTCTCTTTTGCAACGGTACTGGATGGTGTGGCAGGCAGAGTAAAGCTTCCGGATAAAGCCGTGGCGATTACATTTGATGATGGCATCGCATGCGCTTATGAAAACGCTTTGCCCATATTACAGGAATTCGGTTACCCGGCTTCGGTTTTTGTCGTCTCCAGTCGGGTCGGTGGATATAATGACTTCGGTGAAGGTTTTGGACTGCCCCGCAGGCGCATGCTTACGTCCAATGAGGTACGTGAGCTGGCTGAATCCGGTATAGATATCGGTAGTCATACGGCTAACCATCTTTGGCTTGGTAAGACCGACAAGGCAGTTGTTTTTCAGGAGCTTCTTGAGAGTAAGATGGTGTTGGAGGATATGCTGGGCCGAGAGGTGCCTCACTTTGCGTATCCCTTTGGGAGTTGGAGTACTCAGGCACGAGATACTGTTATAGAAACTGGTTATAAAGGGGCCTGTTCGACGCTATCCGGGCGAAATCGGAAAGATACGGATCCGTATCTTTTGCGTCGGTCAGAAATCAAGGGAAGCGATGCACCGTGGCAATTTGGTTTGAAATTAAACTTTGCAACCAACGATATGCCCCCTCTTTCAGATGTTCGTCATATTGTGCGCCAATTAATAAAAAAATGGTGATTATTATGCGACGTACAAATGATCATTGCATCATCGACGAAATGAGCTTGTGTCTCCTGATCGTGGCGGAGAAAAGTGGTAGATGGGCCGACAAAATTTATGTGTTTGCGCATAGCCAAGATTGTCCCCAAGGCATGATGAACAAGATTCAGGAGCAATTATGAGTACAGGGGAGAGTAGTCGCGTAGTATTTCTTCTTGGAGCTGGCCGTTCCGGCACTACGTTGCTCTATAAGATGTTGTCCATTCATCGCAGTGTGGCCTATTTGAGCAACTACCAGAATCGTTATCCGAAGTGGCCTTCTCTGGCTTATTTGCAGCATATCCTCAACCAGTTTCCAGAATATAAACGCAAATCATGGTTTAAGGCGCACGGTAATGCTTACTTCAACGAGCGTCGAACCCGGCTGCGTTCTATTGTGCCAACGCCATCGGAGGCGGAATCGGTTTATGCCAGTTGTGGTATTCCACGAACGCCCGATAGCGATTATCGTTTGACAGCTAAAGCAGCCGAATGCTTGCAAAATCGATTTGAACGCATCCGCCAGATGTCCCGTGGCCAGGTTTTGTTGACTAAACGCACCGCAAACAACCGCCGCATACCCATTCTCAGGCAAATATTTCCAGATGCAAAATATATCCATTTAGTCAGGGATGGACGAGCGGTAGCCTATTCCTTATTGCATGTGGCGTGGTGGAACGACCATGTTTTGTACTGGGCAGGTAAGACGCCGAGGCAGATGATCGCGGCGGGTTCCAATCCTTTGGAACTTGCCGCGCGAAATTGGTTTGAAGAAATGCAGACGCTAGCGCAAGGGATTGCTTTGATTCCTGACGGCCAATTACTGGAGGTGCGATATGAAGAATTGTTGCGCGATCCATATGTTCAGTTACAGCGCATCCTGGATTTTATGGGGGTGGCTGCAAAGAAAGATCCCGCATACTGGGGTCTCGTTGACTCTTTGCACCTCGAACCAAAACCAGAAGCATGGGTTCACAAATGGACGGAATCAGAATTGAAATTGGTGCTCGGTCTTCAGGGCGATACTTTACGTCTTTGGGGATTTAAGACGGATCATGGGTTGTGACCGCATAAACTGACTGATCTGATGTTTGAAAAAATTAATTAAGAATGCCTCGATTATTTTTCTTGGTTATGGCTTGGCTGTGGAATGGATGCCTTCCACTCAATTATCTTAATTATGGGTTTTCGACAACGCCTATGTGCGTCATGGAATTCCACTGATAAAAGAATGAACGATTGCAATTTTTTACGTTTTAGATATACACGCCGAAGTGCAAAATTGGAAATAAACAGGCCACATTTTTGCGGCGACATGGCAAAGAGGTGGCTATGAAAATGCTATACATTGTTGAAGATCGTTTTCCACCATTCCGGTCAGACGTGGTGGAGTTGTTCGCTAAGCAGATGACGTCGCGGGGTCATCAGATCAACTGGCTGATGCAGCGAGGAGCGGATATGTTCAATTTATCGTCACCAACACACTGGCTTGGTAATACTGTGTATCTCACGCCGCGCAGCAAATACAAAGGGTTGCCGGGAAGGGTGCTCAATAACCTGATGGGCATGTGGGGGGATCTCATGGTTTTTCCCCTTGCCTTCGAAGGCCGGTACGATGTGATCCAAGTGCGCGATAAGTTTTTTGCCAGTTTAATTGCGTGGTTGGCGGCCCGATTGACCGGCGCCCGTTTTATTTACTGGATGTCCTACCCATTTGCAGAATCCAAGTTGCACCAGGCAAACAATCGACTGGTGCCCCATCGTCGCTTGGTCTGGCTCAAGGGTAAAATTATTTGGGGCTTGCTCTACAAAGTCATTTTGCCACTGGCCGATCATGTTTTTGTTCAAAGTGAGCAAATGAAGAAAGATGTAGCGCGTCAAGGCATTTCTCCTTCTAAGATGACACCCGTTCCCATGGGTATTCGATCCGATCAAGTGGGAAGGGCTGAAGATTCCATTGTGCTGAATACGCAAGCGCCCTTGCTGCTTCATCTTGGCGTTATCATGCGGCTACGCGAATCAGAGATGTTAGTGCGTGTACTCCAACGGGTACGGTTACGTTATCCTGGCGCCCGTTTGCTGTATGTGGGAGAGGGTTTGTTGTCCAGTGACCGCCAGGCGGTGGAGGATGAAGCCAGTCGACTGGGATTGTCATCTGCGGTTACTGTGACCGGCTTTCTGCCTATGGAACAGGCTTGGGAGCATGTAAAACGGGCGGACATCTGCTTATCTGCGATAGCGCCAATTCCCATTTTTCTGGTTTCGTCCTCTACCAAACTGATTGAGTATATGGCCATGGCAAAGTGTGTCGTTGCGAATGAGCTGCCTGAGCAACGCCAAGTCATTGAAACAAGCGGTGTTGGGCGGTGTGTACGATGGAATGAACAGATTTTTGCCGACGAGATCTGCGGTCTGTTGGATGACCCTGAGCGAGCGCGGAAGATGGCCGCAAGAGGACCAAAGTGGGTTCGGGAACATCGTACCTATGATGTAATCACTGATTTGGTGGAGTCAAAATACCGGGAATTACTTGAAAAGAAGACGTGAGCAGTTTTAGTTCTTAGCAGGTGTCTCCTGATTACAGGATACAGGAAAAGGTAGTTTTATTTTCAAGTACTGCAGCGCGGTTGCAGGATACCACAGAAGCGCCTTGTGGATGTGCTTGCCAGTGCTTTCTTTTTTATCCACGAATCGAATTCAGCCGGTGATTTTGAAAAGTGAATTATCCAATCCAGGGATTCCTTAAATTTGAATTTATAGGAGTAAAAATAGTGGAAAAGCTGTACTACATGATGCATCGGCTTTATCTTTTGCATATTCCTTTTTTGCCACGCTTCATAATGCTGGTAATACGGGTAGTATATGGTGCTTTTATTCCCTATCAAGTTCGTATCGGTCCCGGAGTGAACTTCTCTCACTGCATGGGGATAGTTATCGCGCCGGGTGCAAGGTTAGGCAGCCGGGTGAAGATTCGGCAACAGGTCACTATTGGTTCAGGGCATGCGGTAATTGGTGATGATGTGGAATTTGGCGCGGGCGCCAAAGTCATTGGAAGTGTTCGAATTGGCAACAGGGCAAAAATTGGGGCGAACGCCGTTGTAGTTCATGACATTCCTGATGACGCCACGGCTGTTGGAGTCCCTGCCCGGGTTGTCATGATTGCCGGTAAACGGGTTTCTAACTAACGATGCCCGTCCTGAATAAACACCCTGGACAATATTCCGGTATACGTTTCCGTCAAGCAATTAAGCATTTCTTGCTGGGACGAGCTGCACAGGCTATATCTTCTTTTATTTTATTAATCTGGCTCGTGCGCTTGCTGACACCTGCAGACTATGGCGCCTATATGGTTCTATGGGGCATGGTGGATATGATGGTGATGATAAGTTCGTTCGGTATGCTTGA
The DNA here is from genome assembly GCA_020446045.1 of Nitrosomonas sp. Lineage (GTDB taxonomy): Bacteria > Pseudomonadota > Gammaproteobacteria > Burkholderiales > Nitrosomonadaceae > Nitrosomonas. The sequence continues at coordinate 6,151 of JAGRFM010000070.1, read as the reverse complement.
TGCAGTTCGGCGCTTTCTGCCAGAATTGGTTGAACGCGGCGCGCCGGGTGTTCTGGCCGGGTTTGTCCGATGGATGACCCTGATTCGCCTCGTCATTATGGTGATTTGGGCGGCGCTAATTGTTATTTTCTGGTCGGATATTGCCGGATGGATGGGTTTTAGCGTGTCGCAACAGGATACTGCTTTGTTAGCGGCAGGGCTCATTATTACTGTTATCAGTTTTCGTTATGCCGCAGAAATGCTGGAATGTCTCTTGGAGCAGCGTTGGTCGCAGTTGACGCGCGCGCTTTTACCCCTGGGGCGCCTGGTCGGTGTGGCAATGCTGGTGACAGTTGGCAGCCTAACTTTGGCGCAGTTACTATGGGTAGATTTAATTGTTTCGCTGGTTTGTTTTTTGCTGGCTGAATTTTTCCTGATGCGAAAATTGCGCAGATTACCCGGTGTAGGTGATTACCGGGTTGGCGTGCGCGAGATAGCCAGTTTCGCTTGGCACATGACGGGTGTAAATCTGCTTCATTCTGCTGCCAATGCCGGTACACTGCGTATTCTTGTTGCACGTACCCTGGGACTGGAAGCGGCAGGCATGTTTGCCTTTTTGCAGCAATTACTCACGATGGTCGGGCGTTATCTGCCAGCCAATCTGCTGGCCAGCATTATCCGCCCCATGCTGATTTCTCGTTATGTGGCCGGAGAGACGGGTATCGTTAACCAGGGCATGGCTTTGTTGTGGAAAATTAATATACTTATTATTTCTGCCGGCATGGCGATGATGGTTGTTGCGGGTGATGCGTTTATTATGCTGGCCAGTAGCGGACGCTTCGCCGATGCAGGTCTGATCATGCTGATCATGTTGATGGGCTTGGGCGCTACAAGCCAGAGTCAATTGGTGGTCATGATCATGCAGATATATCCTTATGCTCGGAAACTGAAATACTTTGGTCTGTTATCTATTCTGACACCGTTAACAGTTATTGGTGGATCGGAGTGGGGGCTGCTTGGAGTGGCGAGCGGAATTGTGTTAAGTGTGTGGTTGTTCAACGGTCTGACTTTACGTTGGTTAAATCGTCAGACAAGCCGCATCGAATTAGATTGGTCAGGCGCTTTGCGCGGACTTGGTTTGGTGATGTTGTTGGCAGTCTCGGGCTGGGTTATTGGACGTGAATTTGGATCATGGTGGGCGTTAACTTTCGTATTGCTGGCTTACATGCCGGGGTTGGTGCTGGTCAAACCATTAAACCCGTTCGATATGGCGTTACTGAATCGGGGGTTGCAACAGCGCGCACGTTTTTTTGCGCTTTTCGTGAGAACGAATTAACTTGAATGCAGGTATGTTTTCTACTATGTACGTGATGCATTGATGTGAGACAAGATGAATAAATACTGATTGCCAAATATGATTACAAGCGAAGAAAAAATAAAGGTTCTGCATATTATCAATGGTGAATTTTTCTCTGGCGCCGAACGCGTGCAAGATCTGCTGGCGTTATGTCTTCCTGATTACGGCTGCGAAGTAAGTTTCGTCTGTCTTAAGCCAGATAAATTTTCCGTAAACAGAGGTTCTTCAGTGCCATTATTTGCGATGCCAATGAAATCGAAATTTGATTTGACGCCGGCCTGGGAGATTGCCCGTATCGTGAAACAGAATGGCTATGTTCTGCTGCATACGCATTCTCCGCGTGCTGCTTTAGTAGGGCGTATCGCGGCCTGGTTGGCCAGGGTGCCGATGGTGCATCATGTGCATAGTCCTGCCGCACGAGATACAGAAAGTGCTTGGCGCAATCGTATGAATGTCATTATGGAACGGTTGAGTTTAACTGGAGCTGCACGATTGATTCCGGTGTCGAGAAGCCTGGATGATTATTTGAAAAAACAAGGTTGGTCGTCGGCACGGATTGCTATGGTGGCTAATGGGGTCCCGGCGCCAGGTCCTCTACCAGATCGACCCGTTCCCGGTCCGGAATGGGTAATTGGTAGTGTGGCGCTATTTCGTCCACGTAAAGGCATGGAGATACTTATTCAAGCTTTAGCTGATTTACGTCGGATGGGGCGAGCAGTCCGTCTGCGGGCGGTGGGTCCGTTCGAGACGGTTGAGTATGAGGAAGCCATAAAAGAGATGGCAGGGCGATTGGGTGTAACTGATATGATCGACTGGATTGGCTTTACCCAGGATGTGAATGCTGAGTTTTCAAAGATGGATGTATTGGTGCTGCCTAGTCTTTTTGGCGAGGGAATGCCTATGGTAATGTTGGAGGCTATGGCCAGTGGAGTACCCGTTGTGGCATCGGATGTCGAAGGTATTCCGGAAGTACTGGAACATGGACGAACCGGCCTGGTGGTGCCAGCGGGAGATACGAAACGGCTGACTGCTTTACTGGCGGATTTAGTCGATGAAAAATACGACTGGCGTGCTATGCGTGAGAACGCCTACCGATCGCATATGGCGGGTTTTTCGGATCATGCTATGGCTAAGGGAGTGGCGAAGGTGTATAAGGAAGTGTTGGGTCATGCTTGAACGGGTAAAGATATTTGGCATCGAGTTGGATCGACTGACAATGGATCAGGCTGTTATTCAACTTCTGGATTGGATCGGTAAGCCGGAATACTATGGCCGCTACGTGGTTACACCCAATGTGGATCATGTGGTGAAGCTTCAAAAAAATGCTGCTTTGAGTGCTGCCTATGCGGATGCGGACATGGTGGTGGTGGACGGAAAACCGGTGTTGCTGGCATCACGTTTGCTGGGAAAATCATTGCCCGAGACGGTGCCTGGAAGTGATCTATGTCCGGCGCTATTTGAGGCTGCCAAGTATAGAAAGGGAAGGGTGCGAGTATTCTTGATGGGGGCGGCAGAAGGTGTGGCTGGTCGGGCGGCTGAGCAAATTGGAGTCCGCTGGCCTTGGGTCGAGGTTTGTGGTGTTTATAGTCCACCTATGGACTTTAGTGTGAATTCGCCTGCTAACGCAATGGTCTTGGAGAAGATCAATGCCGTTAAACCTGACATTCTGATGGTTGGATTGGGTGCGCCCAAGCAGGAAATTTGGGTACATGCTATGCGTAATCAGCTTCAGGTCAAGGTGATTTTATGTATAGGCGCTACTATTGATTTTATTGCAGGTAAGAAGGCGCGCGCGCCAGTATGGATGCGCAAGGCGGGTTTGGAGTGGCTGCACCGCGTAATAAGTGAACCGAGGCGCCTGTTTGGCAGGTATCTGCATGATGCATGGGTGTTTCCAAGATTGGTGATCAAAGAGTGGTTTCATAAATGAGTAGAGAAATGAATAATGTTAGCAATGAGGCTATCTTTGTGATTGGATTGCCGCGTAGTGGATCAACTTTGCTGTCCAGGTTACTGAACAATTCGCCACATATACTGTCCGTTAACGATTTGTATTTTATTCAGGCCGTGATGGCATTGAATGCTGTGGAAGGCGAGCTGAGCAATGCCCAGGCGGAAGAACTTGCCGATCAATTGCTCAGTGTTATCAATACTCGTACCAATGCAAGTGAAGAATTTATTGGCCAATTTCAAGTTGCACCGGCGCGCATCCTGGAAATCCGTAGTGAAGTTCTGGCGAAACAGAAGTCTACGCCTTATTCTTGGTATGGGCTAATGAATGATTTGCTTGGCAAGGTGGCGGAATCTGTTGGCAAGCACCGCTGGGCAGACAAGACACCACAAAATTTTTTCCACTTCAACTTGCTGGCGGAGCATTTCCCATCGGCACGATTCATTTTTCTTTTCCGCGATCCACGGTCTATTCTTGCGTCATACAAATATTCCCAAGGTGAGGGGCACGATGCGAGGCGTTATCATCCGGTTGTTTACTCTCTCTATTGGCGATCAGCGATCCGCTACTACATGAAAGTCAAGGACCATCCGCGTGTAATGATGATGCGTTATGAGGACATGCTTTCGGATATGCCAGGAGTATGTGCAAAGCTCGAAGCATTCCTGGGAACAGAAATCGGGATGCCAGTCTTGTCATCCCTGGGGCATAATTCATCCTTCTCGAACGGGAAGAGGAAGTACATAACGTCAACTGAAAATTGGATATGCCAACATTTATGTAAGTCGGAACTGAATGAATTAGGTTATGAAACCCTTGACGTTGCTCCAAAGTTTAGGGATATTCCCGACTTGATGGGTATAAGCCTGAAATTCACAATCTTTCATGCTATTAGGTTATTTAGAGACCGTGACGCGCGTAAACGTATCACTACTTTTATTCGTGGTTTAAAAGGTGCTGGCTGACAAAATTTCATCAAAATCAGAACACCTCAGCCGATCAATGAGATTCAACGATGTCTATGTAAGGGGAATATGTTGCGGATTTTTGCATTCCACCCATTATAACTACCGCCATGTTGGGATTCAACGATGTCTATGCAAGAGGAGTAGGATGCGGGGCAGGCCGAATTCAGTCCGCCAGCAGGATCGCTTGTTTGTTCACGCCAACTTAGCACCTGCAGTACTTCCTCGTAATGTTCCGGTGCACGTGTCCAAAAGATGTAATTGGCATTAAGATTATTTCGTGCGAAATGGAGCAGTTCCCAGACGGTAGGATCGTACCCTGTCTCATCTTGACGCGTATTCGTATAATTCTTAAACATCACCGCAGGCGCCAAGGGTACAATACCAGAAAGTTTTTGAAAATAAGCATATACGCCATCTGGCGTATATGGTTTTTCTTTCATGTTTAAGCCAGGATCTTCAATAAAAACATCTGGGGCAGCCAAAGCTGCACCCATCTCTGTGAGCGTGTTAGTAAATTGTTCTAGAATTTGGCGTGGGTAATTTGTGATCTGGAACGTCATAGTATTGGGGAAGTGCTGACGCATGTGTTGATTCAAGCTAAGCAGATTTTTATAATATTCATCTACTTGGACGCTGGATAATACGTTTATTGAGTGTCCCATGCTGGTTTCTGTGAGACCGATGCCCTCAAAGTAGGGATGTGAATTGTAGCGCTCTCCCAGTCTGCTAATGAGTGCAACCAGACGATCATGAACATGAGGATTCCAGAGACTGATGCTGTGTCCTATCGGAGTGTTACTGTTGTATCGGGTGAAAGCAAACGCTCCCCACTCAAACTGTTTCTTTTTTACGTAGTCAGGTACGGGAGATGTACTGACCTTGTATGTTTTCGTGTCCAGTAGAATGATAAGCCGTTTTCCTAGTGCGGCTAGTTCAGTAAGGCGTTGGTCAATGGACGAGAAGTCATATACTCCCCATTCTTGTTCCAGTTCTGCCCAGCTATAACGAATCTGTAGTCCGCGTAATGATGGAGTTTCCTGGATTTCACGATATACTTGGGCTAGATATGTGGGATCATTTTTACCCCAATTCAATATCGCATAATAATGGCCAGGGTGCCATTTGACTGAATTATTCTCAAGCTGAGCTGCCGCATATACTTCTTGCCCCGAAATCAAGGCCATGCTTATGAAAAATAATGCCATGATCAGCATGGCATACATTTTTTTAACGGCAATGGAAGAATTTGTGTTTATTCTGGATTTAATGGCATTCCTATAGATACATAATTTTGCGCTGTAGTTTGAGCCAAATTTCTCTATCGGCAGGTTATTTGTGGTGGTTAGTGTCTGAGTACCGTTGGTCGGTATTGCTTGAACATTCTTATTCATGTTTGGTTCTTCCTTATAGTTAATAAGGTCAGAACCGGCAGGGCGCGTTGAAGCTACATTACTCCGTGCGCGTTAAATCACATGTGTGTTTAATACGTGTGGCGTTATCTGGCGGTCCTGCCATCATGGGGCTTTTGCCCGTTAGATCAGTGACTTTGCGTCCCCTGCTTTCGCAGAGTTTGCCTTTTTCATACTTCAATAAAAATTGCGGCATAATATATGCCAACTTTAATTGGCTTATTTTGCGTAACCGGATTAAATTTACGTGGTCGACCCTGAAAAAGATATTTTGGAAAATTTCTACGCAATAATTTCAGCTAGAAATTATGGTTCATCCGGCAAGTGCATACATGCCGACGAGAAGAATATTGAAGGAGTACTAGTACTCCTTCAACTTAATATTTGCGAGTACAGCGCTCACAAGATATTTTGTCACAAGGCGCAGCACGCAGCGAATGGTTGTTCCATTGGCAAGTGCTGTAACACAGTGACAGGATATCTTGTG
>JAGRFM010000069.1 GCA_020446045.1 Nitrosomonas sp. | reverse complement strand
CCGTTTCGGAAGGGTATTTGGTGGATAGCGCAAGTTTATCCATTCACCAATTGTTACTCAAAGGCCATGATAGTAACGACAAAATCCGGATTAATTACGATTACGGAGTGTGTTGGGATCAATATCCAGATCAATTTTCCCTTTGAATGCTTTCAGATTTGCAATCCTGGATTTTCTGACCAATTCTTCCAAGGCCAACACAATAACACTGGTTTTGGTGCTCGTATGCGTCAATTTCATTGCTTCGTTCAATAAATCTTCGGACAAATCTATGGTGATACGCATGTTTTCTCCTGAAGGAAACGCTTGTTTTAATCCCGTAAGGAATCTAAGTATGATGGATGACGCTTCGCTGATCCATCCTACTGGTCTAAAAAAGATATTATACTTTGATAAGTATTTAACAAATTTTTACTCATGACTTCCAAACGTTTCAAAGTTGCTTTGTCTTTCCCCGGCGAATACAGGGACTATGTGTCACAGGTTGCGTCAATTTTAGCCAAAACCTTGGGGCAAGAGCATATCTTTTATGACGAATGGTATGCCGCAGAACTAGCAAGACCCAATATGGCTACAATGTTGCAATCTTTTTACCACGATCAATCAGAGTTAATTGTGCCATTTTTATGTACGGATTATGAACGCAAAGAATGGTGTGGACTGGAATGGCGTGTAATCCAAGATTTAATTAAAAAACGGCAAGATAAAGACATCATGCCAATGCGGTTTGATCATACGGAAATTCCCGGTTTTTATAGTATTGATGGCTACGTGGACCTTAATACCCGTTCACCTGAAGATACCGCATCATTAATTCTTAAACGAATTCGCTTGAATGGCGATGTACAACCACAAACAAAAGATCCTATCCATTCCGACCGCTTACCCACCGTCAAAGGTGAATTTTTTGGGCGTATTGATGAACTGAAACTACTGAATGATGCCTGGGCTGGCAATGGGACACGTATTATTCAGTTCATCGCACCGGGCGGAACGGGAAAGACCAAGCTGCTGCGGCATTGGCTGGATCATACGGACAACATTGATGTGTTGATTGCGTGGTCGTTTTATTCGCAAGGTTCAAGTGAGGACAAGCAAACCTCCGCCACGCCGTTTTTCAGCCATGCATTTGACAAGCTGGATTCAACGCGTGATTTATCTTCATTCACCACCGAAGAAGACAAAGGCGAGCATCTGGCTGACTTATTGCGTCAACAACGTACGGTGCTAGTACTCGATGGATTGGAACCGTTGCAGCATGCCAGCAAGGGCATGCGCGGTGAATTGAGGGATCGAGCCATCCGGCAACTGTTGAAAAACCTGGCGGGACAAAACAACGGGCTGTGTATTATCACCACGCGCATTGCCGTGCATGAACTCAGCGACCGTGCTCATGTTGTCTCGCACGATTTGCAAAACCTGGCCGTTGATGACGGCGTCAAGCTGTTGCAATCGCTCGGCGTGCATGGCCAAAAAGCAGAACTAGAAAAAGCCGTCAAGGAATATGGTTGTCATGCGCTGGCGCTTAGTTTGTTGGGCAATTTACTGCACAAACGCCATGAAGGCGGCATCCTGAAACGCGACTTGTTAACCGCACTGGTGCAAGAAGATGGCGAGCGCACCAGCCGCCATGCCTTCAAAGTCATGCAAGCGTATGAAGAATGGTTTGCCAGCGACTCAGAACGCACACCCGAATTAGCGCTATTACACCTATTGGGATTATTCGACCATCCGATTGAGAAAAATGTGCTGCAAGTGTTGTGGGACGCACAAATTCCGGGCCTCACAGCCGGAATCAGCGCCGACGACTGGGAGGAAGCGATCACCGCGTTGCGCGATGAACACCACCTGTTATTCAAGACGCATGGCAGCCATGACTCCACCCATACGCATCAATCAACCAACGAACAACTCGATTGCCACCCGTTAATCCGCGAATACTTCGGCCAAAAACTGCGGGAAAAACAGCCCGATGCCTGGCAACAAGCTCATGCTCGGCTATATGACTACTATAAAGCGTTACCAGAAAAAGAGTTTCCCGATAGATACATTAGAAGAAATGCAACCGCTGTTCAATGCCGTTGCACATGGCTGTGCGGCGGACTTGCATCAGCAAGCACTGGAAGAAGTTTACTATCCACGTATTCAACGTGATGGAATTACAAATTTCCTGTCATCAAAACTTGGTGCTTTCAGCGATGACCTTGCCGTTGTGACGCATTTCTTCACTGCCCCGTGGCATACCCCAGCAGCGGGTTTAGGTGAAAATGAACAAGCTGGCGTGCTGAACTGGGCCGGTTTCCGCTTACGTGCCATGGGCCGGCTGCGTGAGGCGTTGCAACCGATGCAGGCAAATGTTGATATGTCTGTACAGCAAGAAAACTGGATTGAAGCAGCACTTGGAGCAAGTAATCTCAGTGAGCTGCAACTCGACCTCGGCAATGTGGCGGCAGCCGTTGCGAGCGGCCAGCAAAGTGTGAGCTACGCCGACCAATCCGAAGATGGGTTCCAACGTATGGGTAAACGTAGCACCCACGCCGATGCGTTGCATCAGGCCGGAGAAAAGGCACAGGCGTTGGAACGGTTTATCGAAGCGGAACAAATTCAACAGGAACAGCAACCGGAAAATCCTCGCCTGTATTCGCTGGCAGGTTTTCGATACTGCAACCTGCTGCTTAAGCAAGATACTATAGCGGTGTTGGAGCGAGCGGAATATGCCTTGGCTTTGTCTGAAAAGTATCTGGGCAAAGGTCTTGGTTTACATGATATCGCGTTAGACAAACTCACCCTCGGTCGAGCACATTACCTGCAAGGTGATTTCCCGCAAGCCATCGACCGGCTGGATCAGGCTGTAACTGGCCTGCGTCAGGCAGGAACACGGCATCATTTACCGCGCGGTCTACTCGCCCGCGCCGCCCTCAACTGTGACACCCACAACCCCAACCACGACTTTACCCACGCCCGACAGGATTTGCAGGAAGTCTATGACATCGCCGAGCCCAGCAGTATGCGGCTGCATTTGACCGATTATCACCTCGAAATGGCGCGGCTGTTGCTGGCTGAGCGGGAAGGTGGTGTAAAGTCACCAGAAGAAGTTGACGGCAGGAAGGCGCTGACTTTGGACGAACATGTCGCCGAAGCAGCACGTCTGATTGATGCTACCGGCTACAACCGCCGTTTGCCCGAGTTGCAGGAACTGCAACGTCAATTGGACTTGCCTGTTTCATAGCGTAAAAAAAGCAACAAGTATTGGTGTGGTTTTAAAATGGTAATTCAGTTTCCGTACCGTCAGTCGAACCGATGGTTCCAATCGCATGCAACGCCTGCACATACTCGGTATCTTCACGCAGTTGCGTCATTGAAGTAAAGCGTTTTTTGCCGTGCATATGAGCGAGCCTTGCCCGGCTGGCGGCTGAACTGTCCCATTGCAGCATGTTCAGCACTTCCTGCGCTGCCTGTTGATCGTTACACACCAGCGCCATATCGCACCCGGCCTGCAATGCTGCGGTGACGCGTTCGGTGATTGATTTGAAATATTTGGCGCCCTGCATGCTGAGGTCGTCGCTGAAAATGCAGCCTTCAAACTGGAGTTCACCCCGCAATTTGTCCTGCAGCCAGATGCGAGAAAAACCGGCTGGATATTTGTCAACTTTCGGGTAAATGACATGCGCGGCCATGATGCCGTTGAGTCCGTAATCGATCATGCGCTGGAACGGCACCATGTCTTCCATTTCGATATCGACATACGGCCGTTGATCGACCGATTCTTCCAGATGCGAGTCCGCCTGGATATATCCGTGACCCGGAAAATGTTTGCCGACCGCCTGCATACCGGCGGACTTTAACCCGAGCATCAGATTGTGCGCGAGATCAGCGATGACCTGCGGGTTTCGGTGAAAAGCGCGGTCACCGATCACACTGCTTTGCCCGTAATCGATGTCCAGCACGGGAGCAAAACACAAATCCACACCGCTGACCAGTAATTCCGCCGCGAGCACAAAACCAACCTGTTTCGCGAGTTTCCGGGCGCGTGCCGGATTTTTGTCCCAAATTTTTCCCAGTTCGCGCATTGCAGGCAGGCGCGTGAAGTCTTCGCGGAAACGTTGCACCCGTCCGCCTTCATGATCGGCTGCGATGAGCAATCGCGGAGTTCGGAGACTGCGGATTTCGTCGGTCAAAGCGGTGAGTTGTTTGCGCGATTCGAAATTGCGCGTAAACAGAATGACGCCGCCGGTCAGCGGGTGCATTAAGCGTTTGCGATCATCATCGGTCAGTTGTGTTCCGGCAATATCGAGCATGACCGGACCGAGCGACATGGTTATTTCTCCAGCACGACAAACGCGCAGACGAGATTCATTTCATCGCTGATCGACAGGTAATGATTAACGATGCCTTTTTCACTCAGGAGTTTGTCCAGTTCCGGGTGAAATTCAAAATATGGCTTGCCCAGTTCATCGTGTGCGATGGTGATGAAATCCAGCGTGACGGGATGACGCAGGCCGGTTCCCATGGCTTTGGATAACGCTTCCTTGGCGGCAAAACGTCCCGCCAAAAACAATGCCTGCTTGCTTCGGCTTTGAAATTCTTCCCATTCAGGATCGGTCAGGATACGGCGCGCAAACCGGTCACCATGCCGTTCAAGCGAGCGCTCGATTCGCACCGGGTCGACCAAATCGGTGCCGATGCCGTAGATCATGAACGCGCCTCGATCATGAGTCGTTTCATTTCCCGGACGGCACGCTCGAAGCCGACAAAAATCGCATGCGCGACAATCGCGTGACCGATATTCAATTCCGATATGCCCGGAATCGCCGCAATGGTTTGCACGTTCTGGTAATGCAGACCGTGCCCGGCGTTAACTTTGAGGTTGCGGCCAAGGCCGTATTCAACGGCGGTTTTTATTTTGTTGAGTTCTTCGTCTTGCGCCGCTTCTGTTTCGGCATCGGCAAAAGCACCGGTATGGATTTCGATCACCGGTGCGCCCGCTTCGGCTGCGGCATCGATTTGTTCGGCATCGGCATTGATGAATAACGATACGCGAATAGCCGCGTCTGCCAGTTGTCGGCAGGCGTTTTTAACCTGGTTGAAATGCTTGACGACATCCAGTCCGCCTTCGGTGGTCAGTTCTTCACGCCGTTCGGGAACCAGGCAGATATCGTGTGGCTTGATACGTAAGGCAATGGCGATCATTTCGTCAGTGATGGCGCTTTCCAGATTCATGCGGGTTTTCAACAGGCCTCGCAATTGCTCGACATCACGATCCTGAATATGGCGGCGATCTTCACGCAAATGCAGGGTAATCGCATCCGCACCGGATGTCTCGGCTATCAGTGCGGCATCAATCGGACTCGGATATTCCGTACCGCGCGCCTGCCTTAGCGTCGCAACATGATCAATATTAACGCCCAGTTCAATCATGATATTTCTCCTGCACGACACTTTCAATCCGATTATCGTTTGTCATTTTCCAGTTTGTTCATGTGTCTATCGTTATTCACTCATGCCCCAGTTGCCTTAAAACAGCGACATTATCCGCCCAACCGCTTCTGACTTTAACCCAGATCTGCAAAAATACTTTTTTGCCAAAGACTTTTTCCATATCCTTACGCGCCTGGCTGCCGATCAATTTTAATGTCTCGCCGTTTTTACCTATGATAATCGCTTTCTGGCCGGGTTTGTCTATCAATATTGTGGCATGAATTTCATAGATTTTTTCTTTTTCTGCAAACTGTTCGATAACAACACTGGTTGAATATGGAATTTCGTCGCCCATCAAGCGAAACAATTTCTCTCGCACAAATTCGGCGGCGATGAACCGTTCACTTTTGTCCGTCACATCGTCCTCATCATAAACCGGTGGATGCTCAGGCAGTAACGGGCGTACCGCATCGAGCAGCGCTGGCAGTTGCAATTTATTGGCCGCGCTGATTGGAACCATGGCGGCGAAATCAAATTGCTTCGCCATGTCATTCAGAAAAGGCAACAACCGGTTTTTATCCTGCACACGGTCTACTTTATTGACAACCAGCACCACCGGCACGGACTTGGGCAATATCCTCACCACACGTTGATCATGCTCATCAAAGCGCATTGCTTCAACAACGAACAACACGACATCTACGTCCTGCATGGTTTGTGACACAACACGGTTCATCGCGGTGTTCATGCGATTCTTGTAACGGGTCTGGAAACCGGGGGTATCGACAAATATGAATTGCGCGGTTTCATCGGTCAGAATGCCGTTAATGCTGTGCCGCGTTGTCTGCGCCTTCCGGGACGTAATGCTGATCTTTTGCTGGATGAGGTTATTCAGCAGCGTTGATTTACCGACATTGGGACGACCGACAATGGCGATGGTACCGGTACGAAATGATGTTTCGGCTGTCATATCCGGGCTGACAGAAAAGTTACCGGCCTAGGCCGGGTTGAATCCAATTGAAGACGGTCAATCGGCTTCGGTGCATACCAATTCATAGGCGGATTGCGCCGCCGCCTGTTCGGCTCTGCGGCGACTTGTGCCTTCACCTTGTGTACGGATATTGAATTCGGGTATCACGCATTCAACTTTAAACTTCTGCTGATGCGCTTTACCCTCGGTAGTAACAACCGTATATTCCGGGAGTTCCAGCCGATGACTTTGCAGAAATTCCTGCAGCAATGTTTTGGGATCTTTGGCGTGGGTTTCATGATCGATTGTTTCGAGCATGGGTTTATACAATTCATTGATAACTTTTTCAGCCCGTGAGAAATTGCTGTCGATGTAAATTGCGCCAAATACGGCTTCCAGTGCATCAGCCAGAATTGATGGACGTTTCTCACCACCGCTTTTGTGTTCGCCTTCGCCAAGCCAGATTAATTGATCCATCCCCAGACGCAACGCCAGTTCGGCCAACGCTTTTTGATTGACCATACTGGCTCGAAAACGCGACAAACGCCCTTCGGGCAACTGGGGAAACCGTTTAAAAAACAATCCGGCTATGGCACAATTTAAAACGCTATCCCCGAGAAATTCAAGACGCTCATTATGCTGAGCGCTGTGACTGCGATGCGTTAATGCCTCCTGTAATAATTCGGGGCGAGAAAATGTGTAACCCAACCGGTCACAAAAACTTTCCAACCGTTTTTCCCTGTGATGCCGCATACACTAAAAAAAACAATTTAATCACTTGTGGTTTCAAAATCGAATTTCAATGAAATGTTGGAGACAAGAGGTATTTCTACAATATAAGACGCACTCAGAACCAGCTTACCCTTATCCTTAGTGATTTTAATATCTTTGGCAGATATCACTGTTATGCTATCAACTTGAGCACGTTTACTGAAAGCCAACCTGATTTGGCTCGCATTGGCATTTTGCAAGCTATTATCACTAGCAATGGCCGCTAAATTTTTCTTAATCGTCGCATCATCAATATAAACCGGCAAAACTTTCATACCCAGTACAGCAACCAACACCAGAATTATGGACCAGAACATCATACCGGTAAGTGTTAAACCACGTTGTTTAAAGCCCTGATTCGTAATCATAATACCTCCTAAGGATCAAGTTTCGCAATAATTGACTATTGTATAGTCAGACCTACGCGATCAAAATCGGCAAAATTCCACCAAATCATGAATGCTTTTCCAACAATATTTTCTTCTGGCACAAATCCCCAGTACCGACTATCGCTGCTGCTGTCTCTGTTATCACCCAAAGTAAAATAGTGATCGTGAGGAACCGTACAGGTAAAGCCGGTTCGGCTGTATTTACAATTTTCACGGTAGGGAAACGCGCGAACACTGGCATATTGCAAACCATGCACTTCGTGGTTCAACAAAATAGAATGACTTGTTTCTCCAAGATGTTCGGCATATTCTTCGGAATAGATATACCCGATTCCGGGCTCAACATATTTATAGTCCGCCACGTATTCCTGTTTGACCAGTTCATCATTCACCAGCAGCTGCTTATTGTGATAAGTCACAATATCGCCAGGAACGCCAACGACACGTTTGATATAGTCAATAGACGGATCTTCCGGATAGCGAAAAACCAGTACGTCTCCGGCTTTAGGGCTATCCATATCAATAATTTTCTTGTTAATGACCGGCAACCGGATACCATAGGTATATTTATTGACCAGAATAAAATCACCAACAATCAGTGTTGGAATCATGGACCCGGAAGGAATTTTAAACGGCTCAATAACAAACGAACGCAAACAGAAAACGATCAGAATAATGGGAAAGAAACTTTTGGGATATTCTATCCACCAGGGTTCTTCATCATCAGCCTTACGGTTATGCCTTAAAAAGAAATAATCGATTGCCCATATGGCACCCGTAATGACCAATAAACTAAACAAAATCAGAGGAAAATTCATATTCTACGTTCTTATTTGTTATCAACCTGCAAAATCGCCAAAAACGCCTCCTGTGGAATCTCCACATTTCCGACGCGTTTCATTCTTTTCTTGCCCGCCTTCTGCTTTTCCAGCAATTTACGTTTGCGTGTAATATCCCCACCATAACATTTCGCCAGAACGTTCTTTCTTAACGCCTTGACGGTTTCTCTGGCAATAATATGTGCACCAATCGCTGCCTGTACAGCAATGTCAAACATCTGCCGCGGAATCAACTGACGCATTTTCTGCACCAGTTCACGTCCGCGAAATTGACTGCTGGCGCGATGTACAATCAACGATAACGCATCGACCCGGTCTCCATTGATCAATACATCGATTTTCACCAGATCCGCAGCACGAAATTCCAGGAATTCGTAATCCAGTGACGCATAACCCCGGCTCGTCGACTTTAGCCGGTCAAAAAAATCCATCACGACTTCATTGAGCGGCATCTCGTAGGTTAACATGACTTGCCGCCCCATATACTGCATATTTTTTTGTATACCACGCTTGCTCACGCAAAGGGTAATTACTGCACCGACATATTCCTCCGGCACCAGTATCGTTGTGGTAATAATCGGTTCCTGAATTTCAGCGATTTTAGACAAATCCGGAATTTTGGAAGGATTGTCAATTTCAATCATAGAACCATCGCGCAACAGAATCCGGTAAACCACTGTTGGAGCCGTCGTTATCAGATCCATATCGTATTCGCGCTCAAGACGTTCCTGTACAATATCCATATGCAGCAGCCCCAGGAAACCGCAGCGAAAACCGAAACCCAGCGCTTGGGAAGTCTCCGGCTCAAAGTGTAAAGAAGAATCGTTAAGCCGCAACTTTTCCAGCGCGGAACGCAGTGCATCGTATTGGTTGGATTCAACCGGATACAGCCCCGCAAAAACCTGCGGTTTGATTTCTTTAAAACCTTTCAGCGGTTTATCCGCCGGTTTGTTGGCCAGCGTTACCGTATCCCCCACCTTGGCTGCATCGAGTTCCTTGATGCCGGATATCACATAACCCACTTCCCCGGCGCTTAATGCATCGCGCCGTAATGATTTAGGAACGAACACGCCAACCTGTTCGCATAATTGCGTCACATTATTGGCCATCAACAGGATTTTGTCACCGGATTTAAGCGTTCCATCCATGACACGCACCAGAATGACGACACCGACATAATTATCAAACCACGAATCAATGATGAGCGCTTTTAACGGCGCATCGGGATCGCCTGTCGGCGCAGGAATACGTGTCACCACCGCTTCAAGCAAATCTTCAATACCAACGCCGGTTTTGGCGCTTACTTGCAACGCATCACTTGCATCGATACCGATGACATCTTCGATATTCTCGATGGCTCTTTGAGGATCCGCTGCCGGCAAGTCGATTTTGTTAAGTACCGGAACAACTTCGACACCCTGGTCAATAGCGGTATAGCAGTTAGCCACCGTTTGCGCTTCAACTCCTTGCGATGCATCAACCACGAGCAAGGCACCTTCACATGCAGCCAATGAACGCGATACTTCATAAGAAAAATCGACATGCCCGGGCGTATCGATCAAATTCAGCAAATATGTCTTGCCGTCTTTGGCTTTATACTGCAAAGCTACTGTTTGCGCCTTGATGGTAATGCCACGTTCCCGTTCCAGGTCCATGGAATCCAGAACCTGGGCCTCCATCTCACGGTCGGCCAAACCACCACAAAACTGGATGATCCTGTCAGCGAGCGTGGATTTCCCGTGATCGATATGCGCGATAATTGAAAAATTTCGGATATGCTGCATCTTGCTATTTTATGATTCTGAATGGTAACGATGAACTATTAAAATCCTGAAATTCAGACATTAATAGATTTTGGAATAGCTTAGTACCAAATAATCAGAAACATCTGCTTCAAGAGGCAGCATTCTAACGAATTTTCGCAAGATAATCATCCAGCGCGGCAAAATCCAGAAAATGATGGCAGATTTCCATGCCGTCATGCGATGATACCAAAACGGGTATTTTATCGTTATAGCGGGTTACCAATGCCGGGTCTGCGTCAATATCAACGACCTCAAAGTTAAAGGGCACCTGCTCTTGCCGTTGTTTCAACCCCTGTATCATCTCCTCGCACAGATGGCAGTCAGCACGGCCATAGACGATCAATTCACTGGTTTGGGCGGATTTGGTCATATTCGATTATCAATCAACGTCTTCCAGTTTCATGGTGATGAATGTCGTCAAATCGCCGCGTTTAATCAGCAAAGCAATATTACGACCTTCATTGGTTTTTTCAAGCAATTGATTGAACTGGTCTACATTTTTGACATCTTTGCTGTTAAACCCAACGATCACATCTCCTTTACGAATACCGGCTTGACTGGCAATTCCAGGCTGGACGGCTTCTACAATAATACCGTTGTCGACATCCAGCTGTTTTTTCATCTGATTGCTCAATTCGCCTAACACAAGACCCAACCGGTTTGAGGTATCCGTTTTTTTATCCTGTTTTCTCTGATGACTGCGATCGGTTTCTTCCGTTGGAATTTCACCGACTGTAACTTTTACAGTTTTAACCGAGCCATCACGCCAAACTTTAACCGAAACATTGGAATCCGGTGGCGTATTCCCAACGATGCGTGGCAAGTCTGATGACGTTTCCACTTCGAATCCATTGAAATCTAGAATGATATCGCGCGACATGATACCGGCTTTATCCGCAGGCCCGCCTTTTTCAACCGAAACCACAAGCGCGCCACGTGTATTGGAAATGCCAAATGATTCCGCCAGTTCTTTGGTAACTTCCTGAATCATGACGCCTATTCTACCGCGCCGAACCGTACCCGATGTCTTGAGCTGGTTGGCGATATCAATCGCCACATTGATCGGTATGGCAAACGACAAGCCCATAAAGCCGCCTGTCCGGCTGTAAATCTGTGAATTGATTCCAACCACTTCACCATCCATATTAAACAGCGGGCCGCCGGAATTACCCGGATTTATCGCCACATCGGTCTGAATAAACGGCACATAATTTTCCTGTGCCAACGACCTTCCTTTTGCACTCACAATTCCCGCCGTTACGCTATTCTCAAATCCGAAGGGCGAACCGATTGCAACAACCCATTCACCCACCCGCAATTCATCGGGATCGCCTGTATGCACCTTTGGCAAGTCTTCCGCCTCGATTTTAATCAAAGCAATATCGGTTTTTTTGTCAGTACCAATTACTTCTCCGGAAAATTCACGTTTATCGTTCAACTTGACGGTAATCTCGTCAGCCGATTCCACAACATGGGCATTCGTTAAAATATAGCCGTCAGCACTGATAATAAAGCCGGAACCCATGGAACGGGGCTCCGCTTTTCGGGGTGCCGAGAAAGGCTGCATATGACGGCGGAAAAATTCGTAGAAAGGCGAATCCTCAGGAATATTCGGCATATCGGGAAAAAGTTGCGCCATGGCATCACGTTGCGCTTGGACGGTACTGATATTGACGACCGCCGCACCATATTTTTCAACCAGCCCTGTAAAATCGGGCAATTCTTTCTTTTGCGCAAACGCAACAGATGAAATCACAAACGTAAGGATAAAAACGATATAACGCAACATTTCTTTTTTCTGCAAGCCCATATGATTAAAATCTTTTAAAGTCAATTAAAAATTTATTTCTTAATCGAATACGATGAAAACGAGAGGTTTATTTATTTCTGTCTGACACGCAACTACGGATGCAAATTTACCGCATCGCCAATCAGTTTAATGGTGTTCAAAGGGACTTCACCAACCGTCGTGATTTTTTTGTCCTCTAATTCACGAACATAAATATTAATGGCCCCCCGGCTTGAATAAAACCCTGGCATTGGCGATGCCGTTTTTTTATCAACCGGTTCTATGAATACTGAAACCGATGCTAATTCATCGGATAACACAATATGATCGACAAGCATCGGTTTACCCATCAGACTACGTCGCATTTCGGTAATTTTCCTAAAACCTTCCGGTAAAACACCCAGGTGCCAGTTCAATTCACCTTCGGCTAAGACATACGTTGAAAGTTCCTCTGTTTTCCAATCATCGGTAAAATCCACAGAACCATCATCCATCACATCTGTGTCTATATCCTGCCCGATTTCAACATCGGCAAACGCAAATTGTTCTATGATCTCATCCTTGTCTATAACCGCCACCTTGAGCAACAACCCACTTTCGATTTCGATCCATAGCCTATAGCCGTATCTCAGATTGTCTTTAGGCAACAATTTAACGAGTTGACTGTTATATCCAACCACCCGTTGTATTTTACCTATTTCTATATCATAACTGTCATGAATTCTTTTCGATGGCTGAGGCAACAAATCGGGAAAAAATTTTCTGAACCACCTTTTTTCAGTATAAATTTTTTTATTATCCGGCAAATAGCATTTCATTTCGTCATTGTTACGAAAAACAATCCGCGACTTACCATCGAGCACTTCTATACGCTCATGCTCACCCGTTTCGTCTACTTTATGAACAACCCGAGATGTTTCGATATAACCATCAGCATAGTAGATAAAAGTCCCCTTGAAATTATAATGCCGTGGCGCTAATGAAGTTTTGATCAGCCAGTCAAATCCATCTTCAGATTTTCTGATCGGATTCTCTGCACTGGCTGCCTGTGATAGAAAACCGAGCGTGAATGTTAAAAAAACAACGGAAAACGTAAAGTTTCTCATCTACCATAATTATCCTGAAAATCAGTAATGGGATAAATGTGCGCTGGTTGCCGGCTTATTGCAGGTCCCGGTGATAATTCTTTGTGGAAATTATGGAAGTAAAGATACGTTGTCATATCTTCAGTCGAGAAATAAGGATACTGATTTCCTACCGGCGCATGCATGACTTTAACCGGCACAGGTGATTTTTCCGACTCAATCTGCATCCGGGATGTTTCAGCGACCATGACCGGGTGAGATTGCTGATAAACATGATCCATAACCAGCCAGGTTGATATCATTGCAAAAAACGAAGCAGCTGTCGCGAATGCAAAAACCTTGATTCTTGAATTACTGGACTTATTTGTTTCTGTAGATGGAGAGGAAGAATGCGTTGGTCGGGTATGTTTTTTAGGGAAGGCAGGAACTAAAAGTACTGGCTCGGATGTCAATCGTTCATTGACGCGTTGAGTGACATCGGTTGTTAAATTAGGCGACTGTCTCAACGTATCACCAATTAAATGGTAGATTCCCCAATCACGGTGCAATGTTTCTTCATTTTTTAGTTCTGCGAAAATTTTTTTTGCATCCTGATTATTCAGTTCGCCATCCATCAGTTCGGATACTTTATTTTTCACTCTACCACCTCTTGTCTTTACTGGTACCCAATAATGGGCGCAATTCCTCCGAAATTGCTTCTCTTGCCCTAAAAATTCGGGAACGTACCGTTCCTATGGGACATTCCATTATCGTAGCAATCTCATCATAACTGAGTCCGTCAATTTCTCTTAAAACGATTGCTGTTCGCAATTCATCGGGTAATTGCTCCAATGTTTTATTCACAGTCTGAGCAATCTGCTTGCTCATCAATTCACTTTCCGGTGTATGCATATCACGTAGCACACTACCTTCTTCATAATTCTCGGCTTCCTCGGTATCTACACCTTGTAGTGTTGATGCCTTCCTGCCTTGCGAAACCAAATAGTTTTTGGCTGTGTTAATACCTATACGATATAACCAGGTATAAAAAGCACTGTCACCACGAAATGACGGCAATGCACGGTAAGCCTTGATAAAGGCTTCCTGAGCAACATCCTCCACTTCAGCCGGATCACGTATAAATTGTGAAAGCAATCGCGTCAGCTTACGCTGATATTTTGCGACGAGCAAATCAAATGCATGCTTGTCGCCATTTTGCACTCGCTCCACTAATTGCTGATCGATTTCCCGATCACTCATATTACTCGATCCCTGAATACTCTAAATGATGAAAATACCAACTATTTCAGCTTTTTTCGAGCCTGCCAGATCAAGTATACCTATTTGGAACGATCACGAAAACCGACACGATACAAACAGGAAAGACAGCAAAGACGATCAATAAGTTCATTTATCGGCTGACTTTCCTATCAGACACATCAGCAACTGACCACAAACAAAATGTGCCAAACTTTGCTAACAGCTAAAATAAAATAATTTTTAATATTAAACGTTGCACGCCCTCTTTTTCAACCACACTTCCTGATTTTCGATAGTTTACGGCCGGTTTTTATCGCTTGTAATTCAATTGCTCGTCGTATTGATGCAATGAAATCATTGGCTTGGGTTTCCATCCCGACTTACAATGATCCACCGTCACATTGGTAAAAATACCACCGCGCACGAAAAACCGTGCAGTCAGTTTGATATATCGCGGTTTCATCGCAGTAACAAGATCCTCCAGAATCTGATTGGTGACCGCTTCATGAAAAGCAGCCTGTTCACGATACGACCAGATATACAGTTTCAAACTTTTCAGTTCAACACATTTTTTATCCGGAATATAATCAAGGATCAAACTAGCAAAATCAGGTTGCCCCGTTTTAGGACACACACATGTGAATTCTGGTATTTCCATGTGAATTTGATAATCTCTTTTAACAAAGGGGTTGGAAAATGTTTCAAGTTCTCTACTGGGTTGGGTTGGCATACAACATTCTCTTCATGACTAATTCGGTTACAATAAACGAAAAATTTCAAAATCGCTTTTATGCGATGAATTCTCTTATTTTCATATTATAACCGTATCCGTATTCATCAAAATTGCGACTTACTAAAATCAAACTCGCCGGTTTCAAATCTTTTGTTGAACCTTCTATTATTCCGGTAACAAGCGGTTTGGTCGGAATAGTCGGGCCCAACGGATGTGGAAAATCCAATATTATTGATGCGGTACGCTGGGTGCTTGGGGAATCCAAAGCCTCCGCACTGCGAGGAGACTCCTTACAGGATGTCATTTTCGGCGGCTCGTCCGCCCGAAAACCGATAGGACGCGCCAGCGTTGAGCTGATTTTTGACAATAGCCTCGGCACCGCCAGCGGACAATGGTCCAGCTATGCGGAAATTGCCATCAAACGTGTCATTCAAAGGGAAGGCGCTTCTAATTACTATATCAACAACATTCATGTCAGGCGCCGCGATATAGCCGATCTTTTTCTCGGCACAGGGATTGGCGGACGCGGCTACGCCATTATCGAACAAGGCATGATATCCCGTATTATCGAAGCAAAACCGCTGGAACTGAAAATGTTTCTTGAAGAAGCGGCTGGAATTTCAAAATACCGGGAAAGACGGCATGAAACAGAGCTGAGACTAAATGATACACGTAAAAATCTAGTCCGTTTAGAGGACATCGCCAACGAACTCAGGAAACAAATCGAACACCTGGAAATTCAGGCTGACGTTGCTCAGCAATATAATTCACTCAGCAAACAACTGCAAAACACACAACATATCCTGTGGCTGCAACAACGTAATTCAGCTACGAAACAACGGCTCACCATAGAATCGGAAATCAAGGATATTGAAACATCACTCACATCCCAAACGGAACAACTGCATCAGAACAGACTGAAACGGGAAAATTTGCGAATACAGGAACAGGAATTAAACGAAAAGCTGCACGATACTCAAGGAAAACTCTACGGTACAACCGCAGAAAAAACCCGGATTGAACAAGAAATCATTCAAGTCCATAAGAACAAAACACGACTCACACAACAAATTGAAGCACTGGAAAAACAACACACAACCAACCAACAGCAAAAGCAATTAACACTAAACCATTTGTCGCATTGGCAGGAGGAAAAAGAAAATACGCAAGTTGCACATGAAGCTGGTCAGCACAATTATCGTATCGAGTCCGAAAAATTGCCTGAACTTGAAGCAATTTTCCAACAAAACCAGGAAAAATTTGAAAACCGGCAGCAGGATCTGATTCAAACCGAGCAATCCATTAATCTGAAACTAACGCACATCCAGCATGCCCGCAAAACCACACAACAACTCGAATCACGTATCAACCGCCTGGAACAAGAAGAAAACACAATAACCGACAGTGATAGCAATCAGCTGACAACAATTCAAACACAAATCACACAAATTGAAACGCAACTATCAGCCGCAAAAGAAAATATTGCCGCTTTAGAATCGGAAATGGTTGAAGTAACGCGGAAAAAAGAAACCGCAACCGATCAAACCAACGTATCAAAGCAGAAAATAGCGAATCTACAGGCACAATTTAATGCATTGCAACTGCTTCAGCAAAAAATTGAAAATAACGATGCATTAAAACAATGGTTGCACAAACTGAACCTGGATGAAGCCCAAAGAGTGTGGCATCACATTCAGATTGAGGCGGCATGGGAAAACGCGTTGGAATCGGTGCTGCAAGAACGCTTGAACAGCCTTGTCTTCTCACGGCTTGAAGTCATCCATGACTGGCAGGATAATCTACCGCCCGGCAAGTTATCCATTGTCGAATTCGAACAAGCCGATGCCCAGCTGAAAATTGTAAACAAGAAAAAAACCGTACAGAAAAAATCAGCAACCAAACCGGAATGGATACCATTATCCAGTTATCTGACATGCAACGACAAAAGCTTACTTTCCATACTGAAACACTGGCTGGACAAGATCTACGTTATTGAAAGCACTACCATTGGATTACAACAGCGGCATTTGTTAACACCCGATGAAAAACTGGTAACGCGGGAAGGACATCTTATTACGCCACACAGTGTTTTTTTTCATTCCCCCGATTCACATCTTCACGGCGTGCTGTCCCGACAACGTGATCTGGATCAGATTCATTCGGAAATTACAGCCCTTGAAAAAAAACATATCGAACAACAGAAAACACTTGCCGCAATTATCACGCAACATGAGGAATTGACTCAAACGATTCAGAACTGGCGCCAACAACTGAATCAGTTCACTCAACAACTGCATACGCTGCAACTTGAACACGCAAAACGCTTGCAAATCACCAAGCAGATTGCGCAACGCAAAAAACAGATAATCGCCGAATTAAATGAAATCAGGCCACAGCTGGCAGCAGAAACCCAGCATATCGCCAACACTCAAAAAGAGATTTCAAAACTCCATGCCCAGTGCGATCACGACACAAAACAACTACAAGACGCCAAATCGAATAAGGATGCTGCTTTCCAGACACTCAACGATCAGCGTCAAAAAATTCAAGAGCTATTAAAATCAAACCAGGAAGCAGCATTTAATGAAAAAATCTGCCAGAACAAACTCAATGATCTTGAGCAGACATTGGTTTTAATCGACGAAGAAGCCAACCGGTTGCTGCAACTTCAAACAACGCTACACACTGAAGTCGATAGCCTTGATGATACACAGTTGAATCATCAACTGGAAACTTGCGCATTACACTGCAAGGAACTTGAAACAACGGTTACCGAACAACGAAAGCATCTCGATGAAACAAGACATTTGATACAGGAAATTGAAGAGTTCGCCATGTCGGCAGAGCAGAAACAAGTTCAATTACGCGACTCCATTACACAATTGCAATTAAAAGAACAGGCGCTCAGCATCTCCGAAGAACGGCTCAACGAACAATTAAGCGAAACGCATGCGAATGAAGAAAGTCTGCTACCATTCATTAATCACAAACCCAATACGGTTTTGCAAACCGAAATAGTCCGTCTGCAAAAAAAAATCGAGAAACTTGGCTCAGTCAATCTGGCCGCGCTGGACGAACTGGAAACAGCATGTTTGCGTGAAAATAAGCTGAACACTCAAATTCAGGACTTACAAGAAGCGATTGAAATCTTACAAAATGCAATTAATCAAATTGATCAGGAAACAAAGAAACGACTGAAGAAAACGTTTGATGCCGTCAACAGAAACCTACAAGAACTATTCCCGATTATTTTTTCCGGTGGAAAAGCCTCACTGGTACTGAGTGATGATAAGATACTGAGTGCGGGTGTCATGTTAACCGCCCAGCCGCCTGGAAAGAAGAATAATTCTATCCATTTGCTTTCAGGAGGTGAAAAAGCATTAACGGCATTGGCATTGATTTTTTCATTGTTTCGCCTTAATCCAGCGCCTTTCTGTATGCTGGATGAAGTCGATGCGCCGCTCGATGATAACAATACCGGGCGTTTTTGTGAATTAGTTAAGAATTTATCCCGACAAACACAGTTTTTGTTTATCAGTCATAATAAAATAACAATGGAGATGGCGCAGCAATTAATCGGTATCACAATGCAAGAAAAGGGAGTCTCCAGAGTGGTTGCTGTGGATATTGCAGAAATGCTCGATTCTGAAAAAACAAAAGATGTTGTACTATCGTAACTTGAACGCAAGAATGGCGGGCCGGTTAAGTAATAGATAAATAACATGGATATATAGCGTATGAGTGACTTGCAAATCAGTTTAATCATTATTGGTATCATTATTATTATCGGTGTTGCCATCTTTAATTGGGTACAGCAGTTACGTTATCGCCGTAAAATTGAATCTGCTTTGGATCAGAAACATAAGGATGTTCTATTAGAGAAAACGGATGATCCGGGCACAAAAGAGACAACCCGCGATAAATTCCATGAAAGAGTCGAACCACAGTTTGACAAAAGTTTTTATCCACAAAACACTTCAAAAAGTGAGTCTCACGAACCCGCCTTTCGTTTTGATAATTTTAAGAAAGCCAAAGACAAACAAGAACCAGCCGATTACCACCCCAGTACCAAAGAACCTCAACCGGAGGAAAGCCACTCGACTATTGACGAATGTAATCCGTATTCTAGCTATATCGTTGAAATCCAATCTGATTCAGTGATATCCACCCATGAACTGAATGACCTGCTCCATCGAAAATTTGATTTTCATAAACCTTTGAGCTGGTTCGGACAAAAAGAACAAAATAGCCCCTGGGAAGAAATTGACGCTAAAACAGCTGATCATTCTGGTTTTATCGCCCTGAAGGGATGCTTGTTACTTGCAGATCGCGCCGGTCCGATTCGAGAAATAGATTTATCTATTTTCCGTGATACTGTTCAGGAGTTTGCCAAACAGATCAATGCAAAAACAGAATGCCCGGAAATAGTGCCATCGCATGAAAAAGCCGTTAAGCTCGATAAATTCTGCGCTGATGTTGATGTAATGATTGGTGTTAATATTATCAGCAAAGATGAAGGGGCTTTCGTTGGCACTAAAATAAGAGGATTGGCCGAAGCATCGGGATTCAAGCTCGACTCCGACGGCATATTTAAATACCGTAATGACGATAACCATATACTCTTTACGCTGACCAACTACGAATCGGCACCGTTTATTCCGGAAAATATGAAAACCATTACAACACACGGGATAACCTTTTTGCTGGATGTGCCGAGAGTCGCACACGGTGAAAGAATTTTTGATCAAATGACACATCTCGCCAGGATTTTTTCGAATACACTCGGTGGAATTATGGTTGATGACAACCGTGTACCGCTCAGCGAGAATGGATTGACCAGGAGTAAACAACAACTTGTTAATATTCAGGAGCGCATGAAAAAGAATAATATAATTCCTGGCAGCTACAATGCATTAAGATTATTCAATTAACCCTGATTCATCAACCACAACCCGGAGGGAAATAATGACCCAAGACAGCAGCAAAACTTTTTCACCGATTGAAGTTCAATTAGAAGCTGGAAAGCAATATTACTGGTGCGCCTGTGGGCGCAGCCAATCGCAGCCCTTTTGTGATGGTTCTCACAAAGGTACAGAATTCACCCCAAAAGCATTCTCAGTCGACACAAATAAATCTGCATGGCTTTGCACTTGTAAAAAAACCGGCAACGCCCCTTACTGCGATGGCACGCATAATAAATTATAAAAAAACTACAGAATAACCCGCATACAACCGTATCAACGATTTTCCACTTCTCGTCGGATATCAATGAATTCAGAACTCAAGACCCTAGAGAACGAAGTTAACCGGTTAGTTAATTTATATCAGGATAGTTGCAATGAAAATATAAAGTTGCGCCAACAGCTCGCAGAAACCAGTGCCAGAAATGTAAAGCTGACCGAAAAAATGCATATTGCCTCTAGTCGCCTGGAAAATCTTTTAAAGCACTTACCTGATCATGAATAATGAAAAAGTATTAGTAATTCATATAATGGGCAAGGAATTTAATATCAACTGCCCGGATGAAGAGCGCGAAGAGATTTTACAGGCAGCCGAATTTCTAAACAAAAAAATCCAAGACATTAAAAATGAGGGAAAGATCGTTGATTCAGACCGTGTTGTCATCGCGGCTGCATTGGGAATCTCCCATGAGTTACTGACATTGCATCGATCAAACGGCTTTGACATTGAAGACATTCGGCGTAGAATTAGCAATATGCGGGAAAAAATTAATGCCGTTTTGAAGAATAAACAAAAAGACAATTGAATGGCAAGAATCATGTTGAATTATGTCATGCAAGCACCGTTTCAAAACAATTAGAAATTGCTCCCTGCCGTGTACGTTAAAGACTGAAATTCTTTGAACCAATTATCAGAATTGGTTGTTGACCAAAGTGAAACTGTTGTGCGCGCCCTCTAAAGGGGTGTGCCTGAAGGATCCGGGAGACAACCGCCTTGGACCCTGTGGTTCAAGATGATGGTCTGACGGCATATGCGGGGAGCCCCTACCCTCCAAATCGATAGTCATGCACAGACACTGACTACACTAGCAATTTATCAAAGCAAGAATTCATTGACGTGAATACTTCGCGGGCAGTCCAAAACAGTAATCGCATGCCCAAATCATAAAATCTTCAGAACAACCAGGGCAAAAAGGTATTGCCAAATAATTCCTTTGAATTATTTACCCAGAAATCCACCCAGATTACCCTTTAAAAACCAGTGTCTTGTAGAAATACGGGATAAATTCTTGTCTTATCCCATCTTCAATTCAAAACACCTATGATAATTTTTCACCACTTATTAAACCCAATAACAATTTTTAACTTACGCTCAGAGGTTTTCTACAATGTTAGTTATTGTTGGCTATCTCATCATCATACTCTCCGTTTTTGGCGGATTCGCCCTCGCAGGAGGTCATTTGGCTTCTTTGTGGCAACCGGTTGAAGTATTAATGATTGGTGGTGGTGCATTAGGCGCTTTTGTAGTTGGTAATTCCAGCAAAGCGCTCAAAGCCACTATGAAAGGTCTTCCCGGTGTTTTTAAAGGCAGCAAATATAACAAGGCAATATATATGGAGCTAATGACGTTGCTCTATGAAATTCTGGGAAAAATTCGTAAAGAAGGTTTGATGTCAATCGAGGCCGATGTTGACGATCCACAAAACAGCCTGATTTTTACCAAATACCCTGCCATTCTGGCTGATCATCATGTAACCGAATTTATTACTGACTATCTGCGGCTAATGGTGGGTGGCAACTTAAATGCACTTGAAATTGAGAATTTAATGGATAGTGAGTTGGAGACCCATCATCAGGAAGGTGAAGTACCGATTCACTGTATCGCAAAACTCGGCGACGGACTGCCTGCCTTCGGAATTATTGCGGCAGTCATGGGGGTAGTTCACACGATGGAATCTGTCCATTTACCCCCGGCGGAACTCGGCATTCTGATTGCCGCTGCGTTAGTCGGTACTTTCCTGGGCATTTTGCTCGCTTACGGTTTTGTTAGTCCTTTAGCCGGAAAGCTTGAGCATCAGTTGCATGAATCCAGCAAATTACTGGAATGTATCAAAATCACATTGCTAGCCAATTTGAACGGTTACTCCCCGGTTTTAGCTGTAGAGTTTGGCCGGAAAGTTCTGTTTACCACCGAAAGGCCTTCATTTCTTGAGCTGGAGCAACATGTCAAGAATAATAAAGCAGAATAATCTTTATTCAAATAACTGAAACAAAGTGACAAGGTACAACGAGGTTATACATGGCTGATGATCTTTCGCAGCGCCCGATAGTCATTAAACGCATCAAAAAAGTAGCCGGTGGTCATCATGGCGGCGCCTGGAAGATCGCTTATGCCGATTTTGTTACGGCAATGATGGCTTTCTTTTTGCTGATGTGGCTACTCGGCTCGGCTTCACAAGGCGATCTCGAAGGCATTTCAGAATATTTTAGAACACCGCTAAAAGTTGCTTTCTTGGGTGGCGAAAATGTTGGCGACGCTTCAAGTATCGTCAAAGGTGGCGGTACTGACATGACACGCAGCACCGGACAAGTCAAGAAAGGAGAAACTTCTGCCGACAAAGCCTTTATCGATATTGACGCGGCAGAGAAAGAGCGGGAACGTATTGAAATGATGCGTTTTAATATTTTAAAGGATAAAATTGAACAGGCTATTGAAGCGAACCCTCTTTTAATCAAATTTAAAACGCAGTTATTACTGGATATCACGACAGACGGATTACGCATTCAAATTGTAGACGAAAAAAATCGTCCCATGTTTTCCAGTGGAAGTGCTGAATTGCAACCCTATACCAAAGCCATACTGCGTGAAATAGGCAAAATGCTCAACGATGTTCCGAATAAGATTAGTCTTTCCGGACATACTGATGCCACACCATTTCCATCAGGAGACAAAGGCTACAGCAACTGGGAATTATCAGCTGATCGCGCCAACGCATCACGCCGGGAATTGATTGTCGGCGGGATGAACGCCGACAAGGTGCTGCGCGTTGTCGGATTATCATCGGCGGTATTATTTGATCGTGAAGATCCATTTAACCCGATAAATAGGCGTATCAGTATCATTGTCATGAATGAAAAAGCCGAAAATGCGATCACACATGAAAATGAAGAAGTGAAAATCACCAACCCGATCGGCATAAACAAAGGCCTAATAAATCTCCCGATAATTCAACGTCCAGCAGAATAAAAAAATACCGGTTATGCTAAAAATCTTCAATCGTATGCCCGTATTGAAAGCATTGTTGATTCAGTTATTCGCTTTCGTTTGTATTGCCCCGCTGATGTCATCATTGCCTACGTTGACGCTCTTGGAATGGGCTTTATTTCAGGGAATTGTAGCGGCATTCATCAGCTACTGCTTTCGAATAGCATCCTGGTGGCTGCCGATACAATTATGCTTTTTCCCCGCTGTCGTCTTAACACTGGCGCTGGAATTATCACCACTTTGGTTTTGTCTCGGGTTTTTCCTTTTATTGCTTATTTACGGAAAAACTTTTCAGACACAGGTTCCCTTATATCTTTCCAGCACCGAAGTTACCCGGGTTTTGGCTTCTTTATTGCCACAGCAGCGAAACTTCACCTTTATGGATCTAGGCTGTGGATGTGGCGGCTTACTCAGCAAGTTGAACAAAACGCATACGCACGGTGCTTTTTACGGTATTGAAGCCGCCCCCATACCTTATTTGATTGGAAAAATCAGAACCTTATTCAGGAGACCCAATTGTAACGTTCAGTGGGGCGACCTCTGGAAACAGAATCTCGGACAATTTGATGTGGTTTACGCATATCTTTCTCCTGTTCCCATGCCATCTCTTTGGGAAAAAGCCAGCCGTGAAATGCAACCAGGCAGCTTGTTTATCAGTAACACATTCGCGGTACCCGGTATCACACCGGAAAAAATCATCGCATTAAACGATTTTTCAAAATCAAAATTATACATCTGGCGCATGTAACTTTTTTACTGGCGCCTCCAGGTTGTGCCTTGTGGTCCATCTTCCAGAACAATCCCGGCTTCCAGCAATGTCTGACGTATCGCATCCGCCTCGGAAAACTGCTTTGCTTTACGCGCCGCCAGACGTTGTTGAATCATTTGCTCAATCCGTTCAGCAGAGAATCCTTCGGTAACTTCTGCTGAAGCAATGCTTTGCAAATACGACTGCGGATTTTGCTGCAACAAGCCCAGCAAAGCGCCAAGCATTTTTAATAGCGAGGCCTGTTCTACCGATCGTGTTTTATTGACCTGATTGGCAAGTTCGAATAACACGGCGAGAGCTTCCGGTGTATTAAAGTCATCGTTCATCGCCTCCTTAAAAATTTTCGCGTTCTTATCCGACCAGTCAATTTCAGCTTTTTCAGGTACTGTTATATCTTTCAGTGCAATATACAGTCTATCCAGTGCCAGCTTGGCATCTTTTAAATGCTGATCCGAATAATTCAACGGACTGCGGTAATGCGCGCGTAGAATAAAAAAACGTACGACTTCGGGCTGATAATTCTTAAGCACTTCTCGAACGGTAAAAAAATTGCCGAGTGACTTCGACATTTTCTCACTATCAACACGGACAAAACCATTGTGCATCCAGTAATTAACAAAGGGATGATCATGTGCGCCCACGCTTTGTGCAATTTCATTTTCATGATGTGGAAACTGTAAATCCTGCCCCCCCCCATGAATATCGAAATGTTCCCCCAGATACTGCTCACTCATGGTTGAGCATTCGATATGCCAACCGGGCCGCCCCCTGCCCCATGGAGATTCCCAAAAAGGCTCACCGGGTTTAGCCGCTTTCCACAAGACAAAATCAAGTGGATCCTTTTTATGTGTATCCACTTCGACACGTTCTCCGGCACGCAAATCCTCCAATGACTTGCCTGATAACTTACCGTAACCTGGAAAGTGGCGCACCGAATAATACACGTCACCATTATCAGCCGCATACGCCAAAGATTTCTCGACCAACACGCGAATCATGTCAATCATATTCTCAACATGCTGAGTCGCACGAGGCTCATGCGTCGGCCGTTCAACACCAAGTGCAGCGGCATCATCCTCCATTGCCGCGATAAAACGGCTTGTCAAGACATCAATGGTTTCATTATTTTCAGCTGCACGGCTAATGATTTTATCGTCAATATCCGTAATATTACGCACATAAATCACCTCGTACCCCAGCGCTCTCAACCAGCGAACCACCATATCGAAAACAACCAGGACTCGTGCATGACCAAGATGACAGAAATCATAAACGGTCATACCGCAAACATATATTTTAACCTTCCCCGATTGAATGGGTTCAAAAAACTGCTTGTCTCGAGCCAGCGTATTATATATTTTAAGCATGCGTATATCGTTTGGATTGTAGAGTTATCTCACTTCTTGTTAAAATCCTGATTACACAAAATTTAATCAGAAAAAGCTTGGGGAGTATATCATAACCATTATCCTAAAAACCTCAATTGACCGTTACAAGGAAATACAACCTAATGAATAGAAATATAAATTTTTTCAAAACGCCTTAACTTGAATGGTGAGCAACACTATGTTATTTATAGCACTTTGTTTTTTAATTTTTGCGGTGTTGCAATTCGTTGTAATAACGGGTTATTACGCCTCATTGCGCCTTGCCAAAAATAAAAAACAAAGCACTCTAAACACCATCCAACTGAGGTTTCTAGGATTATCAATCCATTCCCTCAGCTGAACAGGCTTCAGAATACAATCCGGAAGGAAACCTCACTGGCTTGGATTCCTTTGCCGATCAATCAATAAATAATTCATAAGGATAATCAATGCGTTTAATTCAATTATTTTTAATGGCTCTGTTCCTTTTATGCAGCCTACCCGGTTTTGCAGCAAATCCACAGGTTTTAATGAAAACAAATCTTGGTGATGTCACGATTGAGTTGTACCCTGAGAAAGCACCGAAAACCGTCGACAATTTCCTGCGCTATGTCGAGGATGGATTTTATAAAAACACGATTTTTCACCGTGTCATCGCAAATTTTATGGTTCAAGGCGGCGGTTTTGACACCTCATTCAGACAAAAACCAACACGCGCACCTGTTGAAAACGAGGCCAACAACGGCCTTAAAAATGAAATTGGAACAATTGCCATGGCGAGAACACCTGATCCGCATTCTGCCACAGCACAATTCTTCATTAATGTTGCCAACAATGCATTTTTAAATTTCACTGCCCCTAATCCGCAAGGTTACGGCTATACTGTTTTTGGAAGTGTAACTGAGGGAATGGATATCATTCACCAAATCGGCAAAACACAGACCGGGTCCGGCGGGCCATTTCCGGGTGACGTTCCCAGAAACATGATTGTCATTGAAGACATGTTACTTGTATCGCCGGAAACCGAAGAACAATAACCTATATAACAGGAAGACCATGATCAAGTTCACAACCAATTTAGGCAACATCACAATCGAATTGAATAGTGAAAAAGCACCCGAGACTGTAAAGAATTTTCTTCATTACGTCGAGAAGGGGTTTTATGACAATACTATTTTCCATCGTGTCATAGATGATTTTATGATCCAAGGCGGCGGCTTTGAACCGGGTATGCATCAAAAACAAACTGGAGCGCCAATCAAGAATGAAGCGGCTAATGGTTTGAAAAATGAAACCTATACAATTGCCATGGCCAGAACCGTTGATGTGCACTCTGCCACTTCTCAATTCTTCATTAATGTAGCCAACAACGGTTTTCTAAATTACAAAGAATCCACACCGCAGGGCTTCGGTTATTGTGTCTTTGGTAAAGTGATCGATGGCCAGGATGTTGTCGACAAAATAAAGAAAGTTAAAACGGGAGACCGTAGCGGACATCAAAATGTACCACTTGATGATGTCATTATTGAAAAAGCTGAAGTCATATAATAAATACCATAATTATTTGATAAAAAACAAAATAATAGATAATTCATAAAACCGGACGCTTTTTCGATAGCTTCTGGTTTTGTGAATTTTCATTCACGCCGGTTATTTTTTTGGCCACAACATTAATCAGGCATTCTTTACCAATTCTGAAGTCAGACTTGATTAATAAGCCTGAAAATGAATATCCACTGGCACACAAACACACAGTGATGCCGAGGCTAAAAAGATTGAAACAACAACGGGAACAGTAACAAACCGTTTTGTTTTTGAATGGTGGGTATCGGTGGATTAATAAAACAAATACGGGATATGATAACGCAACTGTTTTTTTATTCTGTTGCTTAACATATCCCGACTAAACTAGGATTCTAATTATTTCAGCTTTTTTTATTTCTGAATAACAGCGTTCACTAGCAAAATACTTTTATTTGAGCACTCTGAATATTAATTCTTATCTATTTGAATTCAGTTTTCCTGGCAAGCTTGAGTAGTAAAATGCGAGATTTTCGATGTCTTCCTTGCTTAAGGCTGCTGCCATACCGTTCATGACCGGGTCTGTACGACTGCCAGATTTGTAATCTCTGAGTACTTTAGCGATATAGGTTCTATACTGACCACCGATATGCGGAAAATTGGGAGCAGGACTATTTCCATCTGCACCATGACACGAAGCGCATGCTTCCGCAGCTTTGCTTTTGCCCGCTTCAATATCGGCTGCAATAACCTGTCCAGATATCATCAAAGCAGCACCGCTCAGCGCTGCAATAATACTTTTCTTCATAACTTGTTCCTTATGTGAATGTGTCTTGATTAGTTATTTGCGTAATACGCTGCCAAATCTTTAATATCTTGATCAGATAATGTTTTTGAGAGCGCTGTCATTGATGGATGACTGCGTGTTCCGTCTCTGTAACCTTCAAGCGACTTAATCAGATACTCAACGTGCTGACCGCCAATTTTAGGGACACTATATGTTTCTGGAAATGCAGTTTTATAGCCTGGAATACCATGGCAACCAATACACATAGAATTTTTTTCTTCTCCTGCTGCTGCATCACCTGCTTGAGCCATACCGGAAAATGCAAACAGCATGCTCGTGGCAAGTAATATACCAACCATAAATTTTTGTTTCATTATAAGCCTCCTCCTCTTAAAAGCTAAACTTTAAACGATGTACTCGATTTGGTCAATGAATTGCAAACTATGTCCATGTTGTTTATAGGGAAATTGGTTTTACAACTACCCGTATATTCTACCTGATTTTGACTCTAATTCTTCCCATCTTTCGAGATAATCTAATAATTCTTTTTCTATTTGCGTAAAACGCTTTTGCAGTGCTTGTGCTTGCTCCGGATTCTCACGGTATAGCGCTGGATTATTAAGGCTAAGTGAGATATTCGTTTGCTCCTGCTCCAAAGCCGCTATCTTGTCCGGTAATGCAAGTAATTCTCTCGATTCCTGATAGCTCAGTTTCTTTGACTGAGTTAAGGATTTATTGTTTTTCCTGCTTTTTTCATTA
The DNA here is from genome assembly GCA_020446045.1 of Nitrosomonas sp. Classification (GTDB taxonomy): domain Bacteria; phylum Pseudomonadota; class Gammaproteobacteria; order Burkholderiales; family Nitrosomonadaceae; genus Nitrosomonas. Next base: position 1,830 of record JAGRFM010000069.1, on the reverse strand, counting down.
TTTTTCTTACTTGTTTCAGCATTCAGATTATCGATTGTTTGCTGCCTGGAATGCAGCCAATCAGAAAAGCCTCCGACATTTTCACTAAGCACACCGTTTCCTTCAAATGCAATGACTTGCGTAACAACATTATCCAGAAATTCACGGTCATGGCTGACTAGAAATATCGTACCAGCATAGTTTTGTAACAATTCTTCCAGCAATTCCAGTGTTTCAATATCCAGATCATTGGTCGGTTCATCCAGCACCAAGACATTTGCCGGTTTGGTCAATAAACGCGCCAACAATAGCCGATTGCGTTCACCGCCGGATAGCGTTTTTACCGGTGAACGTGCACGCTGCGGAGAAAACAAAAAATCTTCAAGATAGCTGATGACATGCTTGCGTTTTCCATTAATTTCAACAAACTCAGAACCTTGACTGATTGTCTCGGTTAAAGTTTGTTCATCATTTAACTGTTCACGCATTTGATCAAAATAGGCTATGGACAGTTTTGTTCCCTGCCGCACACTACCAGAATCAGGCTGCAATTCGCCCAGGATCAGTTTTAATAATGTCGACTTACCGGCGCCGTTTGGACCCAGTAGTCCAATGCGGTCACCCCGCATAATCCGGCAGGAAAAATTTTCAATAATAACTTTCTCCCCATAGCGTTTAGAGACATCGATCAGTTCCGTGACCAGGCTACCGGACTGCCCACCTGCATCAACAGTGAAATTTGCCTTTCCAAGCCGCTCTCGTCTTGCTGCACGTTCTTTGCGCAATGCCTCCAGGCGGCGAACCCGTCCCTCATTACGCGTACAACGAGCCTGGATACCTTTGCGTATCCAAACCTCTTCCTGGGCTAGCGCTTTGTCAAATTTCTGATTATGCGTCGTTTCGACTTCCAGCATTTCAATTTTCTTACGCTGATATTCAGAAAACTTACCCGAAAAACTGGTTAGCTTACCACGGTCGAGCTCTATGATACGTGTAGCGACATGGTCTAGAAACCGCCGGTCATGCGTTATCAACAAAACACTACCCGAGAAATTGAGCAAGAACTCTTCCAGCCATTCAATTGAAGTGTAGTCCAAATGGTTTGTCGGCTCGTCCAATAATAAAATATCAGGTGATGTCACCAAGGCACGCGCCAGCGCAACACGCTTTTTTAAACCACCGGATAATTGCTCAATCAGTGTATCTGCCGGCAGACTCAGTTTATCGATAGTCATTTCAATGCGCGCATGCATGCTCCAACCATCTTTTGCATCGAGCTGATTTTGCAGATCGTGCAATCGATCCATGAGTTGTTCCGTATTGGAACCACCGGTACTCAAAGCATGAGAAACCGCATGATATTCAGATAACGTCCGACTGATATCCCCCAGACCATTGGATACTTCCTGAAAGACGGTATTGTTTGCAGTCAATATCGGTTCCTGGGGAACATAGGCAATTTTCAGCGCCGGAGCACACCATAATTTACCGTCATCGAGTGTAATCAGACCGGATATAACTTTTAACAGACTCGACTTACCGCCACCATTTCTGCCAATAAGCCCTATACGCTCACGTGAGTCCACCTGAAAACCAGTTTTATCGAGCAAAGCATGATGACCATAAGCAAGACAGGCATTTTCCAGCGAAATTAAGGGCATAAAAAGGTCTAAGTATCTAGGGGGTGCATCATGTATTATGTACAATTCCGTTTGTTTTTCGGACAAAAGAATCAAGTTTTTGGGCCGCAGGACATGCTAAAGCATATTCAAGGTGCAAAAACGACGATAATTTTGTTCGAAAAGCAAACCCGAAGGGCGTGGCATATTTTTGTGCCTGCTTGTTCAAGGT
>JAGRFM010000068.1 GCA_020446045.1 Nitrosomonas sp. | reverse complement strand
GGCGCAAGACCGATTTCCAAATTCCAGCGTTGAAGCTTGCCTTTATCCCGCCTCGCCAGATCAGCAACATTTAGTTTCCACGTACCTTGGATAGGCATCCCGTTCAGCGCACCCAGACTTGGGGTTGTATGAACATCGTAGTTCTGGATTATGTCGTTAGCGCTAGCGCCACTCCGGTCGTGAAGTATAAAGTTTGATCCGTCAGGTGCTGTAAGACTTACCCTAAGATCACCAATATAAGAATGGGTAATTTCAACGCCTACCCTGAAACTATTGATTATTCCAGCCTGGCTGACCTCAATTTCACTAACCACGCCTTGTGTGGAGTTATCCGGTATGGCCAGTTTCGGAGAAGTATCAAGCTGAATCAGCTGATCTGTTGATAATACGCCGGTGTGAGCCAGAATAACCAACGCAAAATCCTGTGGTCCTTGGGGGATATTGGATCCTGAAATTTCAAACGACCATTTACCGGCGACAGGTCTCGTGATATGTACGACCTCAACATTGTTTTTAGTGTCCAAATTAAGCAGTCCATCGACAGCTTGATTGCCGACATAACGTTTTCCTTCTGGAGATGTAATGATCAGATTGAGGTTATTCACCAGCGCTGAACCAGGATAATCACTGTAAGCCATCACTATCCGCAAAGGAAAATTGTTACTGGCTATATCAATTTGTTTGGTATATATTTCGCCTGTCCTTAATCCCGGTGTTATATCTATAAACTCTGCCATGACCGGAGATGATGGCGCCAAAACGGCATCCAGATTGATACGCCCAAATCCCTGTTCATTATCGGATACTGCTCCAGCAGCGCCATATCCTGGCAAACGAATAGCACCCGCTATAAGCGACGCTTTGAGCAAGGCTGCGGATGGGCTAGTAATTTTTTTCTGTTTACGCAGATATTCCCGAATCAAAGCAACAACACCAGCGCATAGTGGGGTTGCCATACTGGTGCCACCCATATAAAAATACATTTTACTGGATGGAAAACCACTCCAGCCTCTGTTATTGGATGCAATCATGGTCGAGCGCGTTGAAAGCACGAAAGTTCCTGGCGCAACAACCTCAGGCTTAATACGGCCATCCTTGGTCGGGCCACGACTACTGAATGCTGCGAGCTGAGCAGTATTATTTGACATTGGATCAGTACGATAAGGAGGGACAGGATAATCATTCGGCCACCATCCTCCGTATGTTGTACCGGAAAATGCGGGTCGATCATTTTCTGACGCCCCAACGGTAATACAGTTCTTAGCAGTACCGGGAGAAGTCACACTCATCGGATTGATTTTTCCATCCCCATCCTGGTCAGTCCCATCGTTACCTGCTGCCACCAATACGCAAAAATCCTTGTGTTCCCAGACAAACCGATCTAGCTGAGAGCATTGCAAACCATAAACACCCGGACTACCACCGCCCCAGCTATTCGAATGAATCCGCGCATTTAGTTCATAAGCATCCGCGAACAATGTTCTTAAATCATGTGGAATTCCTGCCAACAAATAGCGCCCAAGGCGTTGATAATCAGACAAGTTTTTCCATTTCATCTCCTGTTCAACGGCCTGGAAAACCAGTTTAGCCTTTTTTGCAAGACCACTAACTGCACCGTTCACACCTGCAAGACCCACGCTCGCTGCACCACTTCCAAGCACCGAACCCGCCACATGCGTGCCATGGCCACTATCAAGATCGGCAGGACCATCGTTGCCCTCCGGATTATTGATAAAGCGGGAAAATTGATTCGTTATCGGATAATTGATAACCGCTGCGACACGGCCTTCAAAATCAGGATGAATACTCTCCGGATCACCTGTGTCGATACCGGTATCACAAATGCCAATCACTTCACCATCACCACTCAACTGTAATCCCGATTGACCAACCGCAATATCAGTCGCCATGATACGAGTTGCCACATCGTTTGAAATTCGCATGAAACTACGCTCTCGTATATTACAAACACCATGAATGGCAGAGAGCTCCTTCAAACGGCTTGCCATCTTTGCGTCGGCTTTTGTATGCTGTATCAATAATAGTCTGGCTGCTTTATTTTTCTCCAGAATGTCAAACCCATACTCTTCAATTTGCTTGATGCCAGCTTTCATATCATCTTCATCGAAAAACTCAACTTCGTATAGTCCAGGTAAAATACGCGTACGTGGCAATTCACCGTAAACATCTTCAGCCTTACGTCCGACATTGGCAAGTGCAGAAGGATCAATACGTGCATCGTGCGGAAGATGACCGACCCAACGTACAAACGGTAAAGTTGCAACCTTGGCAAGTGAATTTGAATCGAGTTGAACGATGTAACAGAATGACTCAAATGGCGCACGCAGACGGCCGCCAACCTTTTTAACTTGAGACAGCCATTCTTCTTTTATCGGACCAACAAATTGAACCAGATAGTGATGCGGCCCTTCTTGCAATCGTTTCTTGCCTTTATAAGCCGGATGTGAAATTTCTTTGCCTTTAGTATCAACTCTGGGCTGCGAAGTATCTATAACCTGGTCATCCAATCGAACTGTATATTGATCAGTGATATCTTCCATCGGATAGTTTGCGGCATATTCGGGGATTTGTTTTTCTTGGATGCTTGCCAGTATAAAACCCTGGTAGCGCTCTATTACTGAAAGCGTTTGCACCAATCGCTCCTGTTCGGAGCCACTACAAAATATTTTTACTGTTTTGTACATAACACACTCCTGAATTGGTTGAAATATACTGATCTCAACTTTTATTGTAAGTTATATATCAAGTAATATTTGGCATCCATGCAACATTGTTAAAGAACTAAAGATAATTCTACAAGAAATTAGATAATTTTCCATAAAAAGCTGCAAACAGGTCAGACTAGCGTAAGTTATTCAGTTTATTGCAAAGGCTCCCTGCCGGATACATACTCGGCAAAGCCGCCAAGGCGATTTAAACCTTACGCGCGAAATCCATCATGGCTCGGATAGGAAAGCTATCCAACGAGAAGCCGGATATACGGAAGCAGTTGCACCAAAAGTCATCACAAATTTTGCTTGCAAAACGGGAGGAGTCCATATACGTAATAATCAAAGCCGCAACTGGATCGATAAAGAATCAGTGCATCGTGGTAAGTGCCCTAATCGATCAAAAGCAGCACCCCTACTACAAGGCGGCAAAGTGTTTTTGAATCCGTTTACTGGCAAGCAATGGACCGGCGACCAGCAAATAAGAAAAGGGTTTTGGATACCACTACTGAAAAAATCCGATGTGCGTTACAGAAACCCATACCAAACGCGTCATACTTTTGCATCTATGTATCAGACGGCGAAAATTTAGCCTGGGTTTCCGCTCAAATGAGGCATTCTAACGTGCTAATCACGGCCAGAACTTATATGCCCGGTGGATTAACGACGATACCAAACGTGGCGGCAAGGCTTTAGAGATGTTTTGGAAGGAAAAATGCTGACCAAAATGCTGACCAAACTATGCCAAAACATGACCATTCATGCCCAAATACGGTCAACATGCGAAAGCGGGATTCATGAAATGCTCTGCCAACCTCTATTTAAGTTAGCCATTCATATTTTGTGAAATAGAATATTGTTACTCACATTCTCGTAATGTACACTGCAAATTCAATGCTGAAGATGAGTAAAATCATTCATTCCCACAACAAATCACATTCCGCTTTTTTTTGCCCCGGTCAAAAAGTTAAATCACCTCCGGCAGAGTTGGAGGTGATTTAACTGTTCCAACGCCAAAGGTAAGTCTTCAGTCAGGATCGCTCCGGGTATGGTTTCGCAGTGCCCCATCATTCTGATCATATGAAGTGTAAATCCGGGGTGGCTCAGATTTGATATTCGGACTAATTCATGCGGACAATTTTTTTACTTAACTGAGAAATTCTATTTTCTAGAAATTGTTCTAAATTATTAACTGGTAACGGTTCGCAGAAAAAGTAACCCTGAAACTGGTAACACCCTGATTGCCTAAGTAGCTCAAGTTGATCTTGTGTTTCAACACCTTCTGCAATGATATCAATGCCTAGATTCTTGGCCATTGCAACCATTGCAGTGATAATGGCAAGATCACTTGAGTTGGTTGAAATATCGCGTACAAATGAGCGATCAATTTTCAGGGTATCAATTTGGAATCGTTTCAAGTAGCTGAAATTTGAATAACCGGTTCCGAAATCGTCAATTGACAGTTTAATACCCATGGCCTTAAGTTGTTTAAGTGTTTTCTCGACAATGCCAAAGTCATCAATAAGTATACTTTCAGTAATTTCTAATGCTATCTGCTGACCGGATATGCCTGTTTCAGCCAGCACCTCAGAAATTTTTTTGATCAACGAATCATCTTTAAACTGCTTTGCCGATAAATTAATTGCAATCTGTGGAATATCAATCCCATATTCTTGCCACGCTTTTAATTGTTTACACGCGGCCTCAATAACCCACTCTCCAATTGGAATTATCATTCCTGCGTCTTCTGCGAGACAAATAAACTGCTGCGGCATAACCAGTTTCTTATCAGGATGGTTCCACCTTAACAACACTTCCAGGCATTTCAGTTCATAGTTCGGCATTGAAAAAACAGGTTGAAAATATAAAGCTAGCTGACTCTGGTGCAGGGCGTCGTATAACTCTTTTTTTAAAATCTGCTGTTTACATGCTGATATATTTAATTCCTGAGTAAAGAACTTAAAATTGTTACGTCCGGATTCTTTTGCATGATACATGGCAATATCACTATGCTTTAACAATACAGATGCGTTTTTTCCATCTTCTGGGAAAATGGATATGCCGATACTGCAACCAATATATAACGCCTTGTTCTGAATGAAGAAAGGTTGAATAAGAGCATTCAATATTTTTTGCGCAACAAAACCTGCGTCTAATGGTGCTTTGATCTGGTTTAGAACGACAATAAACTCGTCACCACCTTGTCGTGCTACTGTATCTTCTTGTCGTATGCACTGTAGCAGCCTGTTCGCTGTTTCTTTCAACAACTTATCGCCGACTTCGTGTCCTTCGGTATCATTGATCGTTTTAAAGTGGTCTAGATCGATAAACAATACAGCCATTTTAGAGTGTAAACGATTATCCAAAGCAAGTGCCTGCTCCAAACGGTCTTGTAATAAATGACGATTGGGCAACTGAGTCAATGCATCATGTGTCGCCATTTTTAGAATACGATCTTCCGCTTCTTTGCGTTCATGCCATTTGCCTAATTCATAAGCAATTGTTTCGATAAAATCTTGTACCTTGGTTAAATCAAAAAAATCTCGTTTTAAAGAAAAAAGCTGCAGCTGACCGCACGCTTTTTCATCAATGAAGATTTTGGTGCTTATCCCATTATTTAATGTGTCGGTATAATTTTCCGAAGTGGCTACTGTGTCAAGTAATTCAATACGAGTGGCAACAAATTTGGGCTTATGTATGGCTCCAATTATATGGCGCACCATGTGATTGAGAATGATTTCCAAATTGGATTGTGTTGCCAAATCTTGCCGTATCAAATGCAGGCAATTACTCTCTTTTAATTTTTTGTCCATCTGAAGGGCTTGTTGTTTACGCTCCGTGATATCCACCCTGACGGATAAATAACGATCAATCAATCCTCGTTCATTTTTTAATGGAACAATCGTTGAATCAACCCAGTAGAGTTTGCCGTTTTTGTTTCGATTACAGATTTCTTTATGCCAGATCTGACCTTTTGCTATGGTTGACCACATGTCTACAAAGAAAGTCTTTGAGTGATAACCTGAATTTAAAATACGATGATCTTGCCCGATTAATTCTTCCTTACTGTAACCGCTAATTTCGCAAAATTTTTCATTGGCATGTAAGATCTTTCCGCTACGATCAGCAATTGAAATAAGTGCCAATTTTCCAATAGCATTTATGTATGCTTCTAGTTCTCTTGCTAGTGTTTTCATTGAATGAGTTGGTTAGTTGTTACAGCATTGTCAGTTATAGCCTAAAAAACCATAACGATAAAAAACACTATAAATTAAGGATTATTCTTACATCGAATGCCGGATTTTTATCTGGAATTTTTTTGTGCATTCTGGTTATGCCTTTGTTAAAAAGATTAAATGCAGAATTTTATTCTGTAGAATTGTACTTGTGCAACGCGCTGATCTAATGAGCGTATTTCGCCAGCACAAGTTATATAGAATAAATGACTACAGCTACAGTGTTGAGCTGTCTATGAAAGTAAACTTGGTAATGACTTTTCTATTGAAACCAGTATCTGACGCATCTTTTTAGTTATCGCTATTGCTTTTTCCATGCTGGCGCCATGCTGAAGTTGTTCCAATTGTATGCAATAATCAGCAAATGGCTTTGCGCCAACTGTTAAAGCGGCTGATTTCATGTAATGACCGGTCGCGGTAATAGATTTGATATCTGTTTGCTCAATTGCAGAATCAATTTCTATCAACCCTTCTTTTGATGATTCCAGAAATAAAAGTATGCATTTCTCGATTTGCTTAGAGTCATCGCCTATTGTGCTAGTTAAAACGGACAGGTCAATTATAGAATCAGTGCCTGATTTAATTGATAATGAATTATCTGACTCAGGAATATTTTTTATATGAGATCGCACCTTGCACCATTTTGATAGTATAGAAATAAGTAATTTGGGATTAACTGGTTTGCTAAGAAAGTCGTTCATGCCTGCATCTAAACACAATTTCTTATCTTCATTACTAGCATTAGCTGTCATAGCGATCACCGGTATATCAGACCATTCTGGGTTTTCTCGAATTATTCGGGTTGTTTCTATACCATCCATAATAGGCATCTGAACATCCATCAAAATACAATTGAATGGTATCGTACTTAATAAACTAAGTGCTATTTCTCCATTATCCGCAATAGTGACATTTACGTTTGCTCCCATTTTTTTCAATAATTCTTTAGCGACCTGTTGGTTTAATTTATTGTCTTCAACAACCAAGACGTTTAGCTCATTGATATTATTTGGAAGTGCGTGTGTGGACTCAAATGTGCTTGTGAGCTCTGTGACTGTTTTATTAGTTTGAGCAAGGCGTACTGTAAACCAAAAAGTGCTACCTTGCCCAATTTGGCTATCAACGCCAACTGTCCCACCCATTAATTCAGCTAATTCCTTGCATATGGCAAGACCTAGTCCAGTGCCGCCATATTTTCGGGTAGTTGATGTGTCTGCCTGGTCAAAAGGATTAAAAAGATGGTCAATATGGTTTTTGTCGATACCGATCCCAGTATCTTGTACTTCAAAACGCAGTAAATAGGCTGAATCATCTTTTTCTAAGATGCGTACACTAATAGTAATTGTCCCTTCTTCTGTAAATTTAACAGCGTTACTAACAAAATTAATTAATATTTGACTTAGCCGTAATGCATCACCTCGGAAACATCTGGTTAGGTCTAGTGCAGCGGTATCAATCACCAATTTGATTTTTTTATCGATTAGATAATGAGAAAATTGGTTTGAGATGTCATGAAATATTTCCCCTAGATCAAAGTCATAATGCTCAATGCTGATTTTGCCTTTTTCTATCTTTGACAAATCAAGAATATCATTGATTATTGCAAGAAGGTGCTGAGAGGAATATTCAATTTTGGAAACATAATCGTGTTGTTTGTCATTTAAGACCGTTTGTTGCAATAAATGTGACATACCAATGATACTGTTCATTGGGGTGCGGATTTCATGGCTCATATTTGCTAAAAATTGACTTTTTGCATTGTTGGCGTCATCCGCATTTTTTTTAGCTTGTTGTAGTTCAGACTCGTATTGCTTACGTTGTGTAATGTCGACTCTTACAGAGATAAATTTGATAATGTTGCCTGCGTCATCCTTTAATGGCGATATTGCAGTATCTACCCAGTATAGCGAACCATCTTTTGCCCGGTTACATATTTCTCCACGCCATATTTCTTGTTTTTTGCGGATTGTATTCCAGAATTGAATCCAGAATTCTTTAGTGTGCGTTCCGGAATTAATGATACGGTGATTTTGGCCTAATAATTCTTCACGAGAATATTTACTAATTTCGATAAATTTATTATTGACATGTACGATTTTGCCAGTGTGGTCTGTTACAGAAACCAGTGCATATTGATCAATACCACCTTGATAGCTTAATAATTCCGCCGCATTTCTGTCAGCACTTTCCTTGGCTTGTTTTAATTCGTTGGCGTGTGCTACTAGGTCGCTGTTCAGTCGTTTAAGTTGTAATGCTAACTTTGCATTTTGATCTGCTAGCTTGGCATCAAAAAAGGTCGAATAAAGCGCTATTGACAGTATTATAATAACACCGAGTGAAGCTAATATGCCTAACTCATCACCCCCTAGCCCAGCTACACCGGTTGAAACCAGTTCTTCAGGAAAATTAGTCGCGGCCATACCCGTATAATGCATTCCGCATATAGCTACTGTCGTGATGGCCGCCGAGCTAATTTTTACACTCAGTTTGTTTTGTTTCTTATCAAAGGTATTTTTATTTAAATCAAGCCTATATACGAAAACCATAGCAAGGAACGATGCAAAAATAGCAATAACAAAGGAGAGGATAAATAGCGTAGAGTCATATTGGACAGCGGGTTGCACCAACATTGCCTGCATTCCAACGTAATGTACACCTGCAATTGCGATTCCCATTATTGTTGAGCCGAGTAGCAGTCGTCCCCAGCCTAGATTGCGGCTAATAATCCATAATGTGAAAATAGAAGCGATTATTGCAAGCAACCAAGAAGCAAAGGTTAAAAGTAGATCGTACGTTACAGAAATTGGCAACTTGACTGCTACCATGCCGGTAAAATGCATTCCCCAAATACCGGTGCCCATAGAAAAGGAACCACCCAGATGCCAGAGCATTCTGGTGGAACCGCTTGAAGCTATCATACGTAATGCAAATTTGATAGCTGTGAAAGAGGCCAAAAATGCCAATATAATGGACAGTAAGACGAGCGGAATATTGTAGGTAATAGCCATTTGAGTTTAAGAGGGAACATTTTAGTTTTCGGCAGCATGCAAATCATCAGTGTGCTTTACTTGCCAAGTATAATAAAAACTATTTTACAAAGGTTACCAAGGGTTGGCGAGAATTCGGTAAGTTATTTGTTTTTTATAATTTTTTTGGTAATTTCGGGAAATGTTTGGAATATATGTGGCGGAGAAGGAGTGTGAATCTTCAAACCGCATTTTGGAAATTCTAGAAGAATGGAACGACTATCTCAAGAGTAATACGTCGTACTTTCAGGAGCCGACACCATGAGTGGCTCTACCGATATTCTATCCGTTTCCGATTCATTTTCGGCCAGCGTTGTTCGTCCCCAAAATAAATCCAAACGGCGTTATACGCCGCCGTTTTCCTTGCGCCTTACAGAGCAAGAACGTAAACGGCTGGATGAAATGGCGGGAAATCAACCGCTCGGATCATATATTCGTGATCGCCTACTCGGCGAACAAGCTGAGAAACGCCGCAAAATCAAAAAACCCAAGCCCGATACCGCCATGCTGGCGATGGTTTTGAGCGAATTGGGCCAGTCGCGGCTGGCTTCCAATATCAATCAACTCGCCAAAGCCGCCAATATGGGCACGTTGGATATCACCCCGGAGATTGAACAGGAAATAGAACAAGCCTGCCGGGAAATCCAAGCCATGCGGGCATTGCTCATTACCGCGCTTGGCGTGATGCCGGTGGATGATGAATGATTCTGGTTGGCAATCAGCGCGGCGGAGCCAAGGATTTGGCCCTGCACTTGCTCAAGGCAGAAAACGAGCATGTAGAAATCCATGAAGTACGCGGCTTTGCCTCGCACAACCTCATGGCGGCGCTGAACGAAGCCTATGCCATCAGCAAAGCCACGCGCTGCAAACAGTTTTTATTTTCCTTAAGTCTCAATCCGCCCAAGGATAAAAATGTTTCCACGCAAATCTTTGAAAAGGCCGTAGAGCAAGCCGAAGAAAGGCTTGGCTTAAGCGGTCAGCCCCGCGCCATCGTTTTTCATGAAAAAAACGGACGCAGGCATTGTCATGCCGTTTGGTCGCGGATCAAGGTGGATGAAATGAAAGCAGTGCAGCTTTCATTTACCAAACAGAAATTAACCGAACTCTCCCGTGAACTGTATCTGGAGCATGGCTGGACGATGCCTGACGGACTAAAGCAGTCTCATGCCCGCGATCCACGCAATTTTACGCTGGCGCAATGGCAACAGGCCAAACGGATCGGCAAAGACCCGAAGCAAATCAAAGCGGTTTTTCAGGAATGCTGGTCGGTCAGCGATACACAAGGGGCTTTTGCGCAAGCGCTGAAAGAACACGGTTATATCCTTGCCCGTGGTGATCGGCGCGGTTTTGTCGCGGTGGATCACCGGGGCGAAGTGTTTGCCGTATCCAAGTGGGCCGGAATCAGAACCAAGGAAGTGCGCACCAGACTGACCGATGAACAAAATCTGCCGTCGGTCGATGAAGCCAGAATCCGGATCGCCAAGGACATGACAGAACGGCTCAAAGCACTGTCTCAAGAACAAGGTACTGCTTTCGATGCCCGCATGACGCAGCTCGAAGAAAAGCGGCAAACATTAACGCGCCAGCACAAGACCGAACGCCAGAAACTCTACGATGCGCAGGATTTGCACTGGCAACGCAAACAGCAGGAATGGCGGGATCATTTCAATAAAGGCTTTCGCGGTCTGTTTGACCGCATTACCGGAAACCGCCGCAAAATCAAAGAACGCAACGAGCGGGATGCATGGCAGGTCAAAATGCACCAGCAACAGGAACGCGACGCACTGGTTTTTGAGCAGCTTGAAGCCCGCCGCACCCTGCAATCGCGCATTGAACGGCTGAATGCGCTGAAATCGTACCGGCACGATGAACTGGCGCACGATATTTCCCAATACCGGGATATGCGCGAACAACGCCTCGAACAACTCGAAGCGCAGCGCCGGGAACAAAGCCGCAGCCGTCCTCAACCCCGCCAGCGTGGCCCGGACTGGTCGCGTTGACAATCCACGATTAAAAACTCACACAGAAAGACAAAGTGATGCAAAAACCAGAAAGTGAAAAGAACAGACATATTCCGTTTTTCCTGATCCCCAAAATCCGCAAGCGCCATGTACCACCTGTTTTTAAAGATCATGAAACGCAATGGCAATTATTCGCCGAGGGCGCACTCAGGAACACGGTATTTCATGACGATGTGATGCATCGCGGCAAAACTTGTCTGGCCTGCAACCGGCATTTCAATCATGACCATGCCGCCGTTTCTTCCAAAATCGACAAACATCATCATTGTTATATACGGCTGTGTACCGGCAACATCCTGCCGGAAGACTCGGAGGATATATACAGACCGGCCAAGAAGGAGGAATATTCACTTGTGCCGGATTGCAGGCAATGCAAAGCCAGCAATCCCGCATATTATGCGGGATGCATCCGGAAGATTTTTCCCGTTCATCACCAATGCCACAAACATATTCATGAACGGGAAAAATTTGTTTTTGACGCACTCAGCAAAAAATTGTTGTCCGGCTTTCATTCCGTCACTGCGTTACGAATGTGAATGAGCCGTGACCAACGCATACGGCAGAGCCCGAACAACAATTTCTAACCAGTAGCCGCCGAAATCAGTCAGATTTCGGCGGCGCGAATTTTTGCCTCTCAAATATAAAAAAGCGCTGCCAGTATTGTACCGGCAGCGCCCTAATATTTAGCGGCTCCAGAATATATGAACTTCTTCGAAAGCCGTTTCTATGGTGAAAACATCACCGCTTAATTCCATATCCCGGCCCATGCGCTCATAGTCAATGTAATAAGCCAGGTTTTCAGGAATCTGCGTGGTGTCTTCTGTCAGCTCTTCCGCAAAATCAGCCAGCGATTTATAACAGCCACAATAATTTTCTTCTGCCGCTGTTTTGGCTTCCTCCAGATCACCGCCGAAATTGTTCAACAATTCTCCGCCAAAATCCGGATATTCTTCGATAAAACAGGCTATTTTATGCGCGGCTTCAAGTCCTTCATATTCGCTTAAAGCGTAGCCTTCAAAACCTTCATAATCATGTATCGCGTATTCTTCCGCGAAGCCTTCCGGGCTTTCGGCCAGCATCTGATTAACCTGATTCCAGATATCGTCCATATCATCGGTGGCGTTGATCCAGACACCGTGAAGCTTGCCGTTATTGTAAGCCGCCAAATCTGCCACATAAATTCTGATTTCATGATCCATTGCTCTTTCCTCACTTTATCAAGGGTTAAAAAAACAACCCCCCGCTGGGGTTGGAAAACCCCAGAGAAAAAGCGAGTAAAACGAGCGAAAACACGGGTTCTGGCGGAGCCAAGTCAGGGGGAACCACCCGCATCTGCACAAGCGCAGCGCGGAAGATCGGGGGATGACTTGGTGGAGACAGGTTCCGTGTTAAATTAATTAATCCCCAGCGGGGGAAGTAAGAAACAAAATGAACCGATTTATCGGTTCACAACAAACGGGGCGTTGCGGGGTATCCCCGCAGATGGGGGTGCTTGAAAACGCAGCAATAGCTGCGGTTGAAACAGGGGGAAGGCATTCCCCCTAAAGAAGCACAAGTTGTAATACTGATAGTTAGAAACAGACATCAGATACTAAATGTGCACTTCCTCTTGCGGCTGCCACGGATGAATCTTACGAATTTTATTACCTAGCGCAGTTCTGGCTTTATCAAGCTCATAGGCTTTTTGTAGGTTTAACCACAGCTCAGGGCCAGTGCCGAAGAACTGCCCTAACCTCAAAGCAGTATCTGCTGTTAAATCACGTTTGCCGCGAATAATCTGTGAGATGCGGTTTGGTGGCACATCAATTTGCCGCGCAAGCTCAGTGCGCGTCATACCGATTTCCGTTAATTCATCAGCGAGAAATTCGCCGGGGTGAATAGCTTCTCTAAGCATCTTTGTTTACCTTTTCATAGACTGTTTCAATGATAATCCACGATTTCCACATCGTTTGCACCTTTGTCCCACGTAAAACACACGCGCCATTGTTGATTAATACGAATACTGTATTGCCCAGTCCTGTCACCGGACAAACGCTCAAAGCGATTACTCGGCAAAGCAACTAATGCCTCAAGTGTATCGGCAGCATCCAGTATTCGGAGGCGCTTTTCCGCTTGGCGTTTAAAGCCGGAAAACGCTGCGACATGTTGGCCGTCAAAGAGGCGCTCTGTTTTCCGACATTTAAAGCTCTTTATCATACTTAACCGTAGCACACATTGACGCAATACGTCAACCGTCAATATGGTGTGATGAAGAAATCAAGTTAAAAAGGGGATAGTGATTTATCAACTATGATAATTTTTCAAAAAACATTGTTTTTTCATGCAGATTGCAAACAACTCTACCTGTTTTTTCTTTTCTCATTTTTCTCCACACATCAAAGCCAGTAAGAATTGCTTGTTCCCACTGTCTGGGCGTAGCCTTTTTAACTTCAAGATGCCTTGTTAATTGTCTGATTGTGTGTAACAATTGTTCATCTATTGTTTTTATTCCATCATAGAAGTTGTGATTCCTAGCGTGCTCAAATACCAGCGCGGAAATTGCCTCGTCAATTACAATTGCTCTTCCACCATCTTCTATTTCATTTATCAAATCATTACTTCGCCTTTTTTTATGCATTAGTCCTCTAGCAGTTGGTGACCAGCCGAGTACCGTTACGTAAGAAAAATGAAATAGATCATGGTATCTATAGTAATCGTCTTCGTAGTGGTTGTCCCGAATCGGGTTGCCAAATTTCTCGCCATTGACATATATGTCGACACATTTTTTCCCATTTTTATCGAACCCTTCGCTAAACTCTGCAACAAATTCTCTAGGAAACTGCTCTGTTTCCTCACACCCATCATCAAAAAACTCACTTCCAAGGTTTAGTTGGTCTTCGCTATGTAGATCAACCCATCTTTCTCTGGTTTTTTTCAGGTTATATTCTAGGATTTCAGAGAGAGGAATTTTTTCTATAGTTGCAATTGAAGTGAGATACCAGATGATGTCTCCAAGTTCTTCTATTATTTTTTCACGAAAAATCGCATAGCTATCTCCATCGCGCATTTTCTTCTTGTACTCTGTGGACAAACCTCCTACTTCCCCATTGAGGCCAAGTATTACTATTGAGAGCGCTTTTTCGTCATCCTTATTGAACTGCATCGTCTCAGTGGCCTCAGCCTGATATTCATCTGCATTCATCTTTTGCTCCTAATTGGATTTTCCACTTTGGGGGAAAGAAATATTCGATTGGTTCAGGATTTTGTTTAAAGCGCTGTTTAATCCGTGTTCTTCCAGAAAAACCAGATAGGTTTGGATGTGCAACTCGGCAGTATTTATCTACTTCGCAAAAAATATTCTGTATATCTATATACTGTAGCGGGCGATTACCGATTTTTTTAAAGTTAAGTCCCAATCGTTCAAATTCTAGTTCTTGCCTATCTGCCATCAGTTTGATGATGTCCGTTTCCGATAGCCCACCAAGTTTGGAAAAACATTTTTTAATTCCGTCTCTAGCTCCCGGCCCGGGAATAGTAAACTCTGTTTCGTTAAAGTTGGTTAAGTTACTGTAGTTCAAATCGGTTACGTATTGGTAGGCTAGAAATCTTCCGATTAAAGGGTAATCAATAAGAAATGCATATGCTTGCATCATTTTTTTACACGATGCGATTTTGTCTGCTAAATTTTCATCTAGCATTTTTTTTAAAAGCATCAAATGTGCATGATGCTTTCTTGTAACTTTAAATTCTTTACACCCAGAAGCCATCATATAAGCGTTTGAATATAATGTCCTTCCTCTGTTCATTTCACTATCAAGAAAAGTTTTGAAGGAATCTAAATTAAAATTATCGACGCTTAGATCACCAAACTTATTTTCCAATAACTGCCATGTCTCAATCTTGTTAAAAAGCTTGAATAATATGACTCTGAATAAAATATCGTTTGCTGTTCGTTGATTGCTATTCTGATAGATTACATTTTTTATCAAATACTGACTTACTCTGTCACATGCTCTATAAACATTGGTAAATTTGAACTCTTGAATTATTAAGTCTTTTGTAAATGGAGGATTTTCAACTTCAAGTCGCGCAAAAAATACATTCTGTCGTTCGTAAGCAAATCTCCAGAAAGTATCATATGCTAATGTAGGCTTGGCGGGATCGAGTTTAATAATAATATCAGTCTGGTTCGACATATTTTCTATACTTATTTATAAATTTTCTGGCTTCAGTTTTATTCATTTTCCCTAGTTCAAGCACACTAGCGATACAATTTACTTCATCTAGCTCAAGCCCCATTTCACTTGCCATAAAATTCCCAAGATTTCGTAATCCAACATAGTTACCGTAACCTCTATTAGTAAGATGTTGCATGGCATATATAGCGTTGATAGCCATTTTTCCACTTTTTTTCGGAATAAAGCAAACCTGCTGTAAGCATGGGAAGCCTCTCATTGTTTGGGATGTATGATCTATCGAAGGATCAAACGTCAAAGCTATTAATGCTGTCTCGCGTCAACTATCTTGTCCGGTTTGGCGACAATTATGATGGCCGGTTGAGTTTGTTTTTATGATGTCATGTTTTTTTCTGGTTTTTCCTCCTGTAACTTTCACTGTCGATTTCAATAATTG
>JAGRFM010000067.1 GCA_020446045.1 Nitrosomonas sp. | reverse complement strand
TAAGTATACGTTGCATAGCGGATACCATTTTCATCAGTAATACCGGTTAATGCGTATGGCAGGTTTATACCGCTGGTGTAGGCGGTTTCGTTGTAATGATAGAGCCGTTTACTACCGTCCGGATAAGCAATACTGGTTAAATTACCATTGGTTTCATAATTAAAGTGATAGATGCCGCCAAATGGATCAGTCAGGCTAGCGAAATGACCTTGACCGTCATGCTCAAATTGTAGTTGTTGCCCAAAGCTATCGGTAATGCTGACAAGATTGCCATTGGCATTATAAGTCAGAGTATGTATCAACCCACTTCGATCCTCAATCGAAATAAGTTTTCCCGCCGCATCGTACCGCTCTATTCTGTCATTGAATTGATCGACATAAATCCAGCCGCTACGTTGATTATTTTCATCAATCAATTCGGTCAGCGTATCGTTGATATCATCATCATTTTGCCATTCACCGACAGTCAAATCCTTATAGAACAGTAAAGCACCTCTACCACGATAAACCCTGGCACTGGTTGGAATATCCTGACCATCGACAACAATGAATTTGTAGTATGAATGGCGCCAAGTTACGCCCAGTCGTTTCGTGTCGTTATGTTGATAAAACAACTTAAACTCAATTGGGAATACATTATTACCTGTGCTATAAACAGGAATGGTCAATTCTTTGCGTCCAAGTGCAATATGAACCGGATAAGGCGTCCTTTCTCCACATTCATCAGGCTTTGCGAGATCTTTTTCCCCGTCGGGATAGGAAGGAACAGGGCAGGCAATGAAGCCATAGCGACCAATATCATTAACATCTTTAATACGATAGCCGATCAAATTTCCAGGACAGATACCCAATTGCGAAGATGCCTGCCAGCTACAGTACCCCGGTTCATACGGTCGACAAAATCTGTAACCCCAAATCCATCCATCGTAACCAGGATAAAACGGAAATTCTTCGATATCATGACATAACCACGCACCACCATTTTCAAGGCATACTGCTTGCCTTAATGACTCTAGAGCATCCTGGTAAGAAGGAAAAAAGATCCATCCATTTGAAACAGCTGATGCAACCTGTTCTTCCGTAAAACCGTGAGTTACCAGGTTATTCATTGTCCAGATAAATCGTGTTGGCGGCTGAATCTGCTCCCCTTCAGGAATGGTAGTTGCTGGATAAACTTGTGGTATAAATACTAGGAAAGAGAAAAATGAAACAACAAATAATTTCAGAAATCGATCAAAAAAATGTTTGATATTCATTACACTTTCCTCATTCATGTTTTATACCATATAGTTCATATTTAACCTTTAATCTGAACTTTAACGTCTACCATTAATTAGACTTTAGATATTTGCACCACATGGTATATTGTATGGAATGTAATACACGATACTGCAAGAGAAAGTTACGAAATCAGAAGTAGTCCCTGTTAATTGGACACTAACGAGGTCAAGTTAAGAAGTTATTTTCTGTATGATTATTTTTATAAACTGAAGTTTCCCACTTTTACCTACGCCACCAAGCGTAATAGAGTATCAATAATAGAATTTCGCGTGGTTTTGACGTGTTTAGGGCAAAAGCTATCAAAATCCTTATTGAGGGCTGCGCGAGTTATCAGTTTTCTGACATCGGAAAATGCAAAATGACGCCGATTGTTCACAGCGTAGCAACGTTGTGGCGTTTTCTCAAGGTGATCAGCGTATATCCATGTGATGGCCGTCGCCATCATGCAGAAATTGAGATGATTGGTGACTGCGTGACAACATCTGGTTTGGCTTTTTGAACTGCCGACTTCCTGTTTGATTTCTTTGAACCCTGCCTCAATTTTCCAGCGTGCGCCATAATACTCGATGATCTGTTCGACAGACAACCCGAGATCGGTAGTAAAGAGCGCAACCCAGCGGGATCTGTGATAAACCCATACGACACGTATCGTGCACTTGAGCGCTTTCGACATGAAAAGTTGATCGTAAGCCGCAACGTTTCGTTGCTTGCCGTAGAGATTAACCGAATAAATCGAAGCATGTTTCTGCAACTCACCGGCCAGTGATTCTGCGTTACCCATCTTATCACCGTATTTTTGAGGCCGCCCACGCTGATGTGCCTGTCGTTCAGACGGTAACGCAAACAAAGTCGTATTGGTGCGTAATCTGGAAAGCAAGTGACAATGTCGCCCAATCGTTTTGCGCATCGGCTTGAACAAACCATCATTACCAAACCAGCTGTCAGTGACAACCAACAAGGGAATATTGCAAAATGCAGCCGAGATTTCCGACAACATTTCAACGGCCTGCGTATGCTTTTTCTGAAAGCGGGGCGCCTTGCCGCTGACTTTAACCTCTCCAGCGTCAATTGTTTTCTTCATGTGATAAAACCGAAACGCCAACGGCAGACAAGCCCAGCGACCTTTAACGATTTTTAGCAAACCAATGGAAACAATGTTCTGTGACCAGTGATAGTTGGATTGATTGGTCTTTGCGGCATGATCAAAGAAAGAAGCGCAACCGAAAATCTTTTTGCCAACTTTGGGGTTGATGAAATCATCCAAAGCGATCAGCAATCGCCCTGTTGTTGCTGGTTCTGGTATCAGAGACCATAATATACGCCACAAGCGTGACCAAGGCAGCCTGGATGAGGCCATGAATGTATAAAAGCGACGTTGCGTCAGCGATAACCCAAACATTGTCTGCAAACATCGCAACAGGTTGGCCGTACGAGATGAAGTGAAATGCGTAATAACCGCTAGCAGTGTATAAACGAACCAGACGCCGCGTTCTTCACCATAGCAGCGGTATCTAAATTCCTGTTGGAGTGGGGATAAAATATCACGTAGAATAAGCATATGGCGACGTTCTATTTGTTTTTAATTTCATTGGTTTAGAACTGAAATTATAGCAAAAAATGCATGCCACCTAAAGTGTATGTTATTGTATCTAAAGGATAATTTTCAATCTTTGCCCTGCAAGTAACAAGATTATTGTTGATGCTATCTCATTATCGATAAAAATCTACACCTCCACGATTCTGGAATTACAAAGCCAAGCCATCAAATCTAAAAAAGCGTGATACTTCAGTTCAATATAACTGAAATAAAAAATAACAACAAAAACTTAATTTCCCAGAAAGTTAACCGATTACAGCTACAACGAGGTTAACAACCCTCTCAAATAACGGAATAAAGCAATGGCTAAAAGCCTCTGCTTATTAAACAAAGAAATTGTTTTTTAAAACAGGAGAACTCAAATGCCACAAATTATTAACTCAAACATACCTTCACTAACAGCTCAGCGTAATCTAAATATGTCTCAGACCTCACTGAACACTTCTCTGGAGCGTTTATCTTCCGGTCTCAGAATTAACAGCGCGAAAGACGACGCTGCCGGTCTGGCGATTTCTGAAAGAATGACTTCACAAATCCGCGGCTTGAATCAAGCTGTTCGTAACGCAAATGACGGCATCTCATTGGCTCAAACAGCAGAAGGTGCACTTGGCGAAATCGGTAACAACCTGCAGCGTATTCGTGAATTATCAATTCAATCAGCCAACGCAACTAACAGTGCCAGCGACCGCGCTGCACTTCAAGCTGAAGTTACACAGCTCACCTCAGAAATTACCCGTGTTGCCAGTCAAACACAATTTAATGGTTTAAACCTGCTAGACGGCTCATTTCTTAGCCAAAGTTTCCAAGTGGGCGCCAATGCCAATCAAACCATTGACATCAAGTCAATTGGCGATTCGCGTGCAACTGCATTGGGCAGTAACATCTTAACAACCAATGGAACAGCCATGGGTACAGCCACTGCAGCAGCAGCTGATAACACAGCTGGTAATGGCGTAACAGTAGAGGCTGATTTAGTTCTGACTAATAATAAAGGTGCTACCGGTGCAATTAGTTATGCAGTTGGTTCAGATGCAAAAACCATCGCAGCAGCGATTAATGCGGCCGGTTCAAATATTGGCATTACCGCAGAAGCCACTAACAGTGCAAGTTTGGGTAATATTTCTGAGGCTGGCACAGTATCTTTCACATTAAACGGCAATTCCGTTTCAGCCACTGTAACTGATACATCTGATTTAAGTGGGTTGGCATCAGCTATTAACGGCTTGCAATCGTTGACTGGTGTAACCGCCTCATTTGCTGATCCAACTAATAAATCCGCAATCTCGCTGACAACAACTGATGGTAGAGATATTAGCCTTCAGGATTTTACCAACTCCGCCGCAACCAAAACAGCTGATTTTACTGCGGGTGTAACCACTGTAGCACTTGATGGTGCAGGTAATGATTCTTCAATTGCCACAGGTACTGTTAAATTGACCAGTTCTGCTGGGCAAATCACTGCAGGCAATGCAAATGCTGATGTGTTTGGCGCTACTACAAGTGCATTTAACTCTGTTGCCACATTGGATATTTCCACATCTGCTGGCGCACAAACCGCTATCGAAACATTGGATGCAGCTTTATCCCAAATTAACAGCTCGCGTGGCGATTTGGGTGCGGTTCAAAATCGTTTTTCATCAACCATTGCTAATCTGCAGACAACGTCTGAAAATTTATCTGCAGCTCGTAGCCGTATTAAAGATGCAGACTTTGCAGCAGAAACCGCTAATATGACACGTGGTCAAATTCTGCAACAAGCTGGTACCGCAATGTTGGCGCAAGCAAATTCCTTACCTAACAATGTCCTTTCTCTTTTGAGATAAAACATTAATTCCAGGTAATAATCATGAGGCGCTTAAATTTAAGATATTCAGTTAAGCGCCTCATTTAAATTTTGAAGGAGTTCTGAAAATGGCAATCAATTCAATCAGTGATGCGGCAGGTAATACGCTACAGCCCATGCTGACATTGCCAGCTGCACACAATTCACATGCTGCAAACAACAAACCTGCCACTATCGATCAAAATAATCTACCAGAAGCTGTATCAAACGAACAATCCGACGCTCACATAGAACAAGCTGTCGAGAAAATACAAGAAACAGTTAATAACCTGTCACAAAACCTTAAGTTTTCTATTGATGAAGACACTGGAAAAACGGTCATAAAGGTCATGGATGTTCAAACCGATGAGATCATTCGTCAAATTCCATCACAAGAAGCCATTACGATCGCACGCACGCTCGATAAAGTGCAGGGTTTACTGCTCAACGACAAAGCATAACGTTCATAATTAACTGAAAGAAAGAGGGCCAGAAATGTTATCAACCCCGGGAATTGGTTCTGGACTTGATGTTAACGGCATCGTCAATCAATTAATGTCTGTTGAGAGAAGGCCGTTGATTGCACTTGACAGCAAGGAAGCCAAGCAACAAACACAACTAAGTGCTTTTGGAGCATTAAAAGGCGCTCTTTCTGCGTTTCAAAGCAGCTTATCAGGTCTGTCCAGTCTGGATAAATTTAATGCAAATACAGCCAAATTAACTGATTCCTCACTTGCCAGTGTCAGTGCCAGTACTTCCGCAATCCCCGGTAACTATGACATTGAAGTACAAACCCTTGCACAAGCACAAAAATTAAAATCAGGTAATTTTGCATCATCAAACACGCAAATTGGCAGTGGAACACTCACAATTCAATTTGGCACCTATGACGGCGACACATTTACACTTAACCCGGAAAAAGCAGCACAATCCATTACCATTACTCCCGCGGATTCCTCCCTTGCTGGCGTACGAGATGCCATTAATCAATCCGATGCGGGAATTTCCGCTAGTATTGTAAATGATGGCTCTGGAGATCGATTGGTTATCGCCTCGAAAGATACCGGTTTAAGTAACGCACTCAAAATTACCATAGCCGATGATGACGGCAATAACAGTGACAACGCAGGTCTTTCCCGACTTGCCTATGATGCCTCGAAACACGGCATATCCAATCTATCAGAGACAGTCGCTGCGAGTAATGCCGCAATGGTTATTGATGGCATATCTATCAGCAAAGCATCCAACACAATCACCGATGCAATTGAAGGTGTCACATTTAATTTATTGAAGGCTAATGCAGGTACAACTACGACGCTCAGCATCGCACGCAACACGGCTGAAGTTGAGAAGTCAATTTCATCATTTGTAGACGCCTTTAACGATCTGAATCAGACGATTACTGATTTATCCAAATATAATGCAGAAACAAGACAGGCATCAGTTTTGGCCGGAGATTTCACCGTAAGGTCTATTCAGAATCAGTTACGCAATGAATTGCTAAAACCTCTGGAAACAGCTGGAGGAGGCTTAAGTATTTTAGCCGAAGCAGGCATCAGTTTTCAGGATGACGGTTCACTTAAATTTGATTCAAGCAAACTAAATAGCATTATAAATGACCCCACTAAAGATATTTCAACACTATTTGCTTCAGTGGGCAAAAGCAGTGACAGTCAGGTGTCTTTTGTTAAAGCTTCGCCCGAAACAGCCAATGGAAGTTACCTATTGGACATCAGTCAAGTAGCAACCCAGGGCACAGCCACCGGTTCAACTACAGCTGCACTGACAATTACAACTGGCGTCAACGACACACTTGATTTCACAATAGATGGCAAAAGCGCCAGCATAACGCTTGCTGCTGGGACTTATGCTGCAGATACACTAGCAGCGGAAATACAGTCCAGAATAAATGGCGAATCCACTTTTTCATCTAATAATGTAGGCGTTACCGTATCTCAGTCCGCTGGCGTGCTTACTGTTACCTCTGATCGATATGGTTCCACATCAGCAGTATCCATTACAGGTGGTAATGGTGCACTCGATATTTTCGGCACTGCAACTGAAACCGCTGGGTTAGATATTGCAGGAACAATTAACGGCATCAGTGCTATAGGTTCAGGTCAGACACTCACTGGAACCGGAAGTAGTAGTGGTTTAGAGATAAAGGTTACTGGTGGGGGAATTGGTTCGCGTGGAACAATTGATTTTGCACATGGCTTTGCTGCAAAACTGGATCACCTAATCACTAACATGCTTGATGGAGATATGATTGACAATCGTATTGATGGTATCAAATCAAATATTGACCGCATAAATGACCAACGCGAAGTTTTAGCACGCCGACTTGAAGATGTTGAAAAGAGAACTCGTGCTCAATTCGCAGCATTGGATTCCATGATCGCCAGCATGACACAAACTAGCAGCTTTCTTCAACAACAATTATCCCGGTTACCTACTATAGACAACAGCTAAATGAACCGTTATTGAATTAAAGCCTCGACAAAGATAATCCTCAAAGGAGCAATGAATGTACGCAACAATGAATAACCCTATTTCCGCTTACCAGCGTGTTGGCGTTGAAACAGGCGTTGAATCGGCCAATCCGCATAAACTTATTTTAATGTTGTTTGAAGGCGCAATCGAAGCATTAGCAAAAGCAAAAATGCATATCCGACACAATGAAATTGCAAAAAAAGGAGAAATGCTATCAAAAGCAATTATGATCATTGATCATGGCTTAAAAGCAAGTTTAGACACAAATGTTGGCGGTCAACTCTCACTCAACCTTCTAGCGCTCTATGACTACATGACTAACCGCTTATTCTTCGCTAATCTAAATAGTGATATCCAGATTATTGAAGAAGTAAATAAATTACTCAATGAATTATACGATGCCTGGAAGGCAATAGAAAATTCAAGCGAAATCAATAACGCAACCAAAGAAGCCGTTGCTTGATTAATTTATATCTAGAAGGTTTAGCGCAAATGGACAATGCAGAAATTATAAGTACCTACGAAGAAATTCTTGTCACAACAAATAAAATGCTGGCTGCAGCACAAAGTAATGAATGGGACACATTGATAAATCTAGAAAAACAATGCCGGGAATTAACCAACAAGCTAATTGAAAATGAAACAGAGTCAACTTTAAGTCACGAACTGCAACAAAAGAAAATAAAAATTATTCATCAAGTGCTTGATGATGATGCACAAATCAGATCAATCACCGAGCCCTGGATGAGCAAATTGCAGGATATAATTAATACAAACACCTACAAGCGTAGTTTACAACAAGCTTATCAATCCAGTAACGCATTTCTATGATCTGCGCCACTAAACAGAATTTTAACTTTATACATGAGGTTGTAGCAGATCTGCAATGAAATAATCTACCGTGATACCGACTACTGTAAAAACCGAACAAATTTCACAACAACTTCAGGCGCAAAAAGTAATCGCTGTTAAGCCTGTTACACCTGTAACTTCAATAACAGCGGTAGCCGATCCTGGAAATACACAGTATGAATTCACGCCAGGACATAAATATAAAGCACTTGTTGAAGGACGTTTACCCAATGGCAATTCCAGCGTATTGATTTCAAACAAACTATTCCAAATGCAGTTACCTGAGAATATTCATCCGGGTGACAAATTAGAGTTACTTTTCTTAACAGGCAATACCAGACTGAAGTTTGCTTTAGAAAATACAAATCATACTTTATTGCCTAAATATAGCGCCACCATTAGTCAAACGGGTCGGCTTCTTGATGTATTAATTCAAAATGCTGACAAAACAGATATACAATCTTCTGCAAACCTGACCCCTATTCTCAACAATTCTTCTATCAGCAAACAAGAACTACCGGCCTTACTGCAAAAAGCTATTCTGCAAAGTGGTTTATTCTATGAATCACATTTAGCCAAATGGGTTAATGGTAAAAACACCCTCGAAAAAATACAACAAGAACCTCAAAACACATCAAATTCATTAACGAATCAACCATCAACTTCAGCGATATCAACGCCTCCGGTCAGCTCTCAAAATTTATCACTGGTTCAACAACAACTAATGGCCTTGGAAACAGGTCAGATTGTATGGCGAGGTGAAATCTGGAATGGCCAGCATATGGAATGGAGTATTTCCGAAGATGAACCGGGCAACAGAGATGACCATACCATATCCACACGATGGAAAACAAAGCTAACACTAACTTTCCCAGAATTAGGAAAGATAACTGCTTCAATCACATTGAATACACAGGACATACAAATTAAACTGAGGGCTCATAAAGCCGAAACGATCCAATTATTAAAAAACTCCCAAGCCCTGTTAAAACAAAATATGCAAACAACAGGGCTGGCGGTTAATTCGTTTGAACTAAATTCTGATGACTGAAAATGACTTAAAGCAAAAAGCCGTGGCACTTGCTTACCGTGAAGGCCAAATAGCGCCTAAAGTAGTTGCAAAAGGACGAGGACTGGTTGCTCAAGAAATCATGCGTCGCGCTAAAGAATCCGGTGTTTACGTTCACGAATCGTCTGAACTTGTTGCGTTGTTAATGCATGTTGACCTTGACGACAGAATTCCGCCACAGTTATATGTTGCCGTAGCTGAATTACTTGCCTGGCTATATCGTTTGGAACACGGGTTAAATAGAAACGATCAAAGTTAGACGTTTTAAATTTCCACGCTAATCAAGTTGGAGATCCATCATGACTGATGCCCCCTTACCTAGCCCTAGCCATCTAGGAGATCTTACGCCCGAAGAAGAAGAAAAATTCCGCATCCATAGCAGGATTGACATCCTATATACCCTCAGAAAAATTATGCGGAGAAATATGCTTATCACATTTTATTTTGATCAAGGCAACCAGTTCATTTTAACGTCCATACTTAGTGTAGACGACAAAACAGATCAATTGATAATCGATTGCGGAAATGATCAAGAGCTCAACAAGCTAGCATTGGAATCAACAGAATTAACCTTCATCACTTCACTGGATAGAATCAAAATAGAATTCTCATCCAACCAAATTAACGAAATAGAATTTGAAGACCGATATGTCTTTGCCATTAAATTGCCGACAACTCTAATCCGTATTCAGAGAAGAAATCATTACCGTATACCTACGCCCATTATTGTTCCCATCACGTGCATAGTCCCTATACCCGATCAAAATACTCAAATTAAAGCAGAAATTACCATAATAGATATCAGCTGCGGCGGCGTGGGCGTCATCGATCACCATCCTGCTATTAGTTTTGAGCCTGGAATCACTTATCATAACTGCCAGATCGATTTACCTGGAATTGGGCGTATATTTACAACTATTCAGGTCAAAAACACTTACGAAATGACTTTAAAAAATGGCACGACACGCAAACGCGCCGGGTGTGAATTCATCGATTTGCCCATAGAAATAGAAGCAATGATCCAGCGTTATGTCACAATGAAAGAACAATCAAGAATAACACCTTAGTTTCTTACTTTTCGTACCATACCTTAAATTATTTTGCACTTCATAAGGCTCTGATACAATGTGAAAAAGATTATGGAGAGAATGAATGTCATATTCCAACAACACAAAACGCATCGATTTATTAAAGAAAAGAATCATGCCCAACGCTTCAGCAATTCCGAAAGAAATACTTTTCATCGACCAAAATGTTGATGATTACCAAATACTGATCAATAGCGTCAAACCCGGCATCGCCGTCCATCTCCTGAATTACCAGCAAGACGGAATACTACAGCTAACCGAAATCCTGAAACAATATACTAGTCTTGAAGCAATCCATATTGTTTCGCATGGCAATAGTGGTTATTTAACATTAGGCAACGGTGTTCTTTCAATAACAACACTGAACAAATATCAACAAGCACTTTTCTCATGGCAAGCAGCGTTCAAACAAAATGCAGATATTCTCATTTATGGCTGTAATGTTGCTCAAGGTACTGCCGGTGAGCAATTTATCAGTCAACTGATTCAAGCAACACAAACCAATATAGCTGCATCCAGCCAATTGGTTGGTCATGAGGATTTAGGTGGAAGTTGGTTTTTAAATGTCCATGCGCAACCGATTCAAACTACTATTGCATTCAAACATAAAAATCTGAAAAATTTCCATGCCACACTTGTATCGAATACACTAGATTTTAGCACTGCAAACGTCTCCAATTTCGTTACAGCAACTCATTCAACAACCAATTTTGGCACCATTAATTTCAAAATAGTCAGCGATGTCAATTCAACTGGAACAGCTAATGGATCATTGTCACTGGCCACAAGTGGGACGATAGACGTTTCTCTCAATGACTTTTTTTATAACGGCACGACAGACGGCGAATATCTTGTCATCTATACCGACGGACGTGAAGTTGATTTCCAATCACTTAAATTTGGCAGCAGCAGTAGCTTAGCAAATGGCTACACTGATTTAACATTTTACGCCTATAAAGATGGCACCTTGCTGGGTAATCAAACCCTAACACCCGCAGGCACCACTTTTCCCAATTCTGATGCCGCTTCAGAACTGGTTACACTAACCAGTACAGACTTCGATAATGCCGATGAAATTCGCATGATCGGAACGAATAGCAATGGGTCATTTGTCGATGTTGCAAATATCATCATTGATGATTTAATTCTCGCTGATGCGATAATTCCCAACACCACTCCCATCATTTCCATCGATAACACCAATCTTTCTTACACTGAAAACGCAGCTGCAACCCAGATTGATTCGGCAGCAACCGTATCAGACAGCGACGGCGATGCCGACTGGAATGGGGGAACGCTCGAAGTACAGATTACCGCTAATAATGAAGCTGCAGATCGTATCAGCATTTCCGATACCGATGGTGACGGCACTGCCATCACGGTCAGTGGTACCAACATCTTCGCCAATGGTACCGATATCGGTGATCTGAGCGCTTCCGACGGCACTGTAACTAATGGCACAAAACTCACCATCACTTTCGATGCCGATGCAACAAACGCCAACGTGCAGGAGGTGCTGCAATCCATACGTTATGACAGCACTTCAGAAAATCCCGGCACAACAAACCGCACGATCACCTTCACGGCTACCGACAAAAACGCGGCTTCTGCCAATGATACACGTACTATAGCCGTCACATCTGTTAACGACGAACCCACCTTAACCGCCACAGGCTCCAATCCCAGTTTTACAGAAGGTGGCTCAGCTGCCTCTTTGTATAGCAGTTCCGCCGTTTCCACCATTGAAAGCGGCCAGACAGTGACCGGACTTACGCTGACTGTAACCAATGTTAATGACGGTTCCAGCGAACTATTAAATGCTGATGGTACTTCAATAGCACTGACACATGGCACGTCTGGAACCACTGCCACCAATAGCCTAAGTTATAGTGTCGCTGTTGCCGGCGGCACGGCTACCGTCACGCTATCGGGAGGCACATTGTCTACGGCGGCTGCACAAACCTTGATCAATGGCATCAGTTACCAAAACAACAGCCAGAACCCCAATACCAGTAATCGTGTTGTAACGATTACCAGTCTGACTGACAGTGGCGGCACAGCCAACTCAGGTGACGACACCGTTACAGTAGCTATCGCTTCCACGATAACCGTCGCCAGTATCAATGACGATCCATCCATCACCGGCCTGCCAACGGATATCACGGTAACCGAAGACACGGCTTCCGATGTCAACTTGTCCGCGGCTACCTTTTCGGATGTAGACGCCAGTTCAAACAGTATTACCCTGACTCTTGCTGCTGGCGCAGGGCTATTGACAGCCACTTCAGGCGGTGGTGTCACAGTCGGCGGTTCCGGTACCGCCACGCTGACACTTTCCGGCACCACAGCCAATATTGACACTTTCTTGAATACCGCCAGTAATATTCAATACACCACCGCGAGTAATGCTGCTGGCAATAACGTCACCACATTAACCCTAACCGCCAATGACGGCGGCAATACCGGTACTGGTGGCGGTACCAACGTTGCTTTGGGTGCCGTGAATATCGATAGCACAGAAATTGGTGACACACCAAGCGTCACAAACGCCACCACCAACGAAGATACGCAAACCACATCGGGGCTGGTGTTAAGTCGGAATGTAAGCGACAGCACAGCTGTAACCCATTTCAAGATCACCAACATTACAGGCGGCACGCTGTTCAAAAATGATGGCACCACTGCAATCGCCAACAACGATTTTATTACTTTCGCAGAAGGCAATGCAGGGCTTAAATTTACACCATCTAACAACAGTACGGCTAGTGGCAGCTTTGATATACAGGCTGGCACCGATGGCGTCGGCGGCGGTTTATCGACTGGCAGCGCCACAGCCACGATCACGGTCAACGCAGTTAATGACAGACCATCATTGACTAATTTAAATGGCGATACAGTCACTTACTTTGTCGCAGGCACGGCTGTTACATTGGATGACGGCGCAAATGTCACGTTAACCGATATCGATTCGTCTGATTTCAATGGTGGAAATGTTACCGTTTCTGTCGTCGCCAATGCACAAATTGCGGAAGATAAATTGCAGATTGGCACTGTTGGTGCAATTTCGACATCGGCCTCTGATGTCATTCACAGTGACAGCGGTGGCACAACGATTGGTACATTTAGCGGCGGCACTGGTGGCACTGACCTGGTCATTACATTGAACGCTAACGCCACCGCGGCACGCACGCAGGATTTATTAAAAGCCTTGCAATATGTCAATACGGACGCTGCAACGACTAATACAGCAGCGCGAACCGTCAGAATAACCGTGGACGACGGAGACGGCGGTGACTCCCCCTCTACCAACCAGGATGTAACCGTTAATTTACAAGCATTACCGACAATCACCTCGGCAACCTATGATGTTAGTACCGGGCAATTGGTACTCACAGGAACCGATTTCGTCGCTCAGGCAGGTGCAACAAACGATGTTATCGCCAACAAGCTGACAATCACTGGAGAAGGCAACGCCTCTTATGCATTAACCGATACGGCAAATGTAGAAATCAGCTCTGCAACTTCAGCAACCTTGACTTTATCGGCAACCGACAAACTGAATATCGATGGCCTACTCAATAAAAATTCGACCAGTTCAGGCGACGGTACAACATACAATATCAATGCTGCAGATGGCTGGATGCCGCAAGCTCCCGGCGATGAATCCGATTCTGTCAACGGCATTACCGTCAGCAATGTAGCGGTACCCACCATCGTCTCCGCCGTTTACGATGCGCCCAACCATAACTTGTTTGTAGCCGGCACCAACTTCTTCAAAAAACCCGGCGCCAACAACGATATTGATGCATCAAAGCTGACCATGATTGGTGGCGATTCTGCCTCTTATACCTTACAAACCACAGCGGATGTCGAAATCACTTCGGCAACGTCATTTACCATTCACTTGAGCAATGGCGATGATTCAACAATGTACGGTATATACAATCAGCTTGGCACGCAATCATCCTTTGGCACGATTTATGATCTCCAGGCTGCGGATGGATGGCTGACCGCAGCTGACCCGGCAGTCGATATTTCCGATAACACGGCCGAAGGCGGCGTTAACGTCACCATCAACCCTATGTTCAGTTCAAGCACATACAATGCCACGACCGGGGTGCTGGTTGTCACCGGCAGTAATTTTGAAGCGACCGCAGGTGCGGCAAACGATATCATCGCCAACAAATTCACCTTTACCGGCGAAGGTGGCGGAACCTATACGCTAACCGATACCGCGAACGTCGATGTCACATCCAACTCCGCTTTTACATTGACCCTCAGCGCAACCGATCGGGCCGCCATCAATCAGATCGTCAATAAAAACGGTACGGCATCGGTAGACAATACCACTTACAATCTTGCCGCAGCCGACGACTGGTGCGCCTGTCCGTCAACAGCCGTCGCCGATATTTCCGATAGCATTGGTATTACGGTCAACAACATCCCGGTTCCGACCATCACGTCAGCTACGTATAACGCCGCCACAGGTGTGCTGGCTGTCACCGGAACAGGTTTCCTGAATACCGGCGGCGCAGCCAACGACATCATCGCCAACAAATTCAC
>JAGRFM010000066.1 GCA_020446045.1 Nitrosomonas sp. | reverse complement strand
TGCCGCACAAACACCAGTTTGAAACACCGGATCGCTACTACGCTACAGCCTTGCATGAACTCGGTCACTGGACAGGACACGAGTCACGCCTGAACCGCGATCTGGCACACCCCTTCGGTAGCGAAGGTTATGCACGCGAAGAACTGCGTGCCGAGATTGCCAGCATGTTGCTCGGGCACGAACTGGGTATCGGTCATGATCCCGGCCAGCATGCAGCGTATGTTGCATCATGGATTAAAGCTTTGGAAGAAGATCCCACCGAAATATTTCGCGCTGCAGCAGATGCGGAAAAAATCCAGGACTATGTAATGGCATTTGCCAGGCAACAGGAATTGGTTGAACAGGAGGCTATCAAAATGGATGAGATCAGACAAAACATCGCAACGTATACCGCCAATCTTACACCCGATCTGGCAACGGTGGCACAGCACAACAACCGGCAACTGGAAAAACTCATCGAGCACCTGCCAATACAACAACAAAATGCCCTGTTTCTGGTCGCCGATGCGCTGAAGTTCTGCAGAAATTTAAGCATCGACAATCTTGAGTTTGAGGAAGTCTCTCAAGACAAACTGGGTTTTACCATCCCCGCCGACTGGAACGGGCGCGTGCAGATTCAAGGCAACGTTTTGCAAACGAATGAAAACGATAACAATACTGGTGCCAATCATGTTATGCCTGCAAAACAATTGGACATTGATCCTGAGTTCTGGGGTGTTTATGCGCAGCGTAAAGATCAGACCTGGGTCTGGATGGCGGATTTCGATGTGGAACAACTTGCCATCGATACAGCGAAAAAACTCGCACTGACCGATGCCATGGCCGAGCGCAACGAATATGAAAAGGCCGTCAAATTCGCGCGCATCCATGAATTGCATATCGGTAACGATCCACATAGCACCTTGGATGACATTGCGCAGGCTAAAGAGCAACGTAAACATGCTGAAGCACTGGCCATGCAAAACGATGCAGGCTTTAACAGAAGGAGACAGTCTATGGAAACCGGTCAAACTACTGCTATCAATCAACACCAAAACACCGACAAAACAGATACTAATTCTTCACGGCAATACCTTGCCGTACCGTACAGAGAGAAAGACCAAGCCAAAGCCGCCGGTGCACATTGGGACAAGACAGCCAAAGCGTGGTATGTGAGAGACAAAGCCGATATCCGTGCATTACAGCGCTGGCTGCCGGAAAATGTTCCAGTGCAGCAAAACCCCGCCATCGATGCGCAAACCGAGTTCGCCAGTTTGCTTCGTGATAACGGTTGCTTTGTGGATGGCAATCATCCTGTCATGGATGGGCTATCACACCGTATCAAGGTTGAAGGGGATCGGCCTGGAGAGAAATCCGGTTTTTATGTGTTGCATATGGACGATCATCCTGCCGGTTATTTTAATAATCACCGCACCAAAGCCGAGATACGCTGGAAAGCGAAAGGTTATTCGTTAACCGAAGCACAAAAGGCTGCCTTTGCCGCGCAGGTGGCGATTAAGCAGCAGGAGCGCAAAGCCGAACAACAGGTGCAGTATGCCAAAGTGGCGCAAGCCGTCAAAGAATTACTGGCCATTGCACCGCCTGCCAATGCTGATCATCCTTACCTGCAGGATAAAAACGCAAGACCAAACGGATTAAAAGTCGTGCCCCACAATACGGATGGTCTGCCGCAAGATTCCATTATCAGAATCTGCCAGGACAAGCAGGAAGTCAAAACGGTGCGTGACGAACATCCCGACAGTCTTGTCTTTGTCGCCGGTGACCTGCTGCTTCCAATTTATGATACACAGGGAAATATTTGGAGTGCGCAAACGATACAACCAAACGGCACCAAGCTGTTTGTAGCAGGCAGCCAGAAGGAAGGGCACTTCCATGTGGTGGGTTGTAACAGCGAAGGATCGGCGGTATTAAAAGCGCTGGGTAACGCCAAAGCCATCATCATGGCTGAAGGTTATTCCACTGCCGATACCGTGTCGCAAGCCATGAATTGTCCGGTTGTCGCGGCATTCGATTCGGGTAATCTCATACCGGTCGCAAAACTGTTACATGACAAGTATCCAAGAAAACCCATTGTTATTGCCGGTGATGATGATCAGCACCTGGTAGCACTCAACGGCAAAAATACCGGCAGGGAAAAAGCGCAGGAAGCTGCACAATCAGTCAACGGTGTTGCGGTGTTTCCGGTTTTTGCGCTCAATGAACAAGCATCGCAGAAACTCAGCGATTTTAACGATCTGGCCAATAAAAGTTCACTGGGCATGCAAGCCGTCAAGCGGCAGGTTGGTACTGCAATTGAAAAAGCGATTCAGAAAAACACAATTCAAAAACACCAATCCCAGCTTCAACAGGCCAAAACCCAAAACCAACCACAAACCGAAATAAAAGCAAAATCACAAAAACGGGCATTGGTTTAATACTGACAGGAGGATTAATCATGCGTGCCAGTCAACAAACCATTCCTGTAAATTCATCCAGACCCAGTACAGGTGATCTCTATGACAATATTGAAACTCGTCCCGATACCAGCGAAGCACAAAAAGAAACCGGTAGAAACGCTTACATCGAACTGCTCGAATCTCAAGCTCGATGGGCAGGTGGCGCCATACTGGGTTGTAATTTCCCGAAAGACTTCAAAGAACAAGGCGGAACCACGCTCTTAAACCGGCAAATCAAATCCGCCCATGAACTTGCTGTAATGGCTCAGATTCTTCGCGATCCGCGCTTTGAAACACTGCGCATATTTTATACACGCAGAAATCGCATCATCCACCATACCGCCATCAGCTCACGATTACCGTCATCGGTTTATCTGGACAAGATTAATGGCACTGAACATCATCTGGGCAACTGGGTGAACAATAC